>JAIXOX010000025.1 GCA_027486555.1 Comamonadaceae bacterium | reverse complement strand
GACCAAGTCCAAAGCCGAGCAGAACGCAAAATGCGAATGCAATCAGAAGGTATGGATAAGCAATCAACACAAGCTCAACAACTTTCTCATTTTATGTTGCCCACTTCCCTTGCCACCGCCTCTGCCAACTCGATCACCGCCATGGCGTAGTAGCTGCTCCAGTTGTAGCGCGTGATGGCATAGAAGTTTTCGGTGCCGGCCACGTAGCTGGGGCTTTCGTTGCCGTTGCGCAGCTCAATCAGGGCAAGTGGACCAGTATGTTGCAAAGCATCGCCTTGCAAGCTTGCGCCCTTGGTGGTGAAGCTGTGCACGCTGAAGGTGGGCAAGATGTCCGGGGCGAGCAGGGTGTCCATGTCGGTTTGGCCGGGCACCAGCGTCACGGGGTAGTGGGTGGGCATGCCGCTGCGCCACTGAAAGGCTTTTAAGTAGTTGGCCACCGAGCCGATGGCATCGCTCGGGCTGCCAAACAGGTCAACGCGGCCATCGCCATCAAAGTCCACCGCGAAGCGTGCCCAGCTCGAGGGCATGAATTGAGGCAGGCCCATGGCACCGGCATAACTGCCCCGTATGGCCAGGGGGTCCGCTGCGCTGCGCGAGGTCAGCAGCAAAAACTGCTCAAGTTCAGATCGGAAAAAAGCCTGTCGCTCGGCCGCTCTGGGGTGGGCGCTTGGAAAGTGAAAGGCCAGGGTGCTCAGTGCATCGATGATCCGAAAACTGCCGGTGTTTTGGCCGTACAAGGTTTCGACACCAATGATGCCCACGATCACGGAAGCGGGTACGCCGTACTCGCGCTCGGCCCTTTCAAGGGCGCTGCGGTGCGTTTGCCAAAAGCGTGCGCCAGCTTGAACACGGATGGGTTCAACGAACCGGGCGCGGTAGGCAGCCCAATTTTTGGCGCTGGGGTTGCTGTGGGGCAGCACCAGCTTTTCGATGGAGGGCAGGCGTTTGGCCTGGCTCAGGGTTTTGTCTATCCAAAGCGGGTCCAGTTGGAGACGGGCAGCGGCCTCTTGGGCCCAGGCTTGGGTGAGGGCGGTGTTCAGACTCACGCCCGCTGGGGCGGCTTTGAGCGGCCGGGTGGTGCTGTTTTGGGGGCGTGGTTTGGCCGGGGTGTGCTTGTGCGCCGCACGGGGGGGCGGTTGGATGCTGGCGTGTTCTGGGCGGGTTTGGGTGTGTGCGGGCAGTGGCATGCACAGCCAGGCGGCCAAGCCCATGACCAGGCCTTGGGCCAGGCGCTCCCTGTGGGTGCGGGAACTGGGGGCTGTGCAGACCCAAAAGTATTTGTTTTCTTTCATCGGCAGGGAGTTTAAACGCCATCAGACTGGGGGGCGTGATAAGCTGAAACCACTAAAACTGGTGCAACTCAAAAAAGCAAAGCTGCCTTCTGGGTGGCTGCATTCTGGAAGACAAGACCATGGGCGCGACAGGCTATTTCACACACCCGACTTGCTGGAAACACGAGATGGGCCGGGGCCACCCGGAGTGCCCCGAGCGTTTGGGGGCCATTGAAGACCGGCTCTTGATCAGCGGTGTGGACATGGCTTTGCAAAGGCGCGAGCCCGGCCCTGCCGCTTTGGCCGACATTGAGCTGGCCCACGGTCGCATGCATGTGGCCGCTTTGCGTGGTTTGGGCGATGCCCTGCGCGAAGACATGGCCGCAGGTGGCCCCACCCACACCGCGCTCGACCCGGACACCTTCATCAATGCCCACACTTGGGAGGCCGCCTTGCTCTCGGCGGGCGCGGCCATCGATGCCACCGATGCTGTGCTGGCGGGGGAGTTGGAGAACGCGTTTTGTGCCACGCGCCCGCCGGGCCACCATGCGTGCCGGGACAAGGCCATGGGGTTTTGCTTTTTCAACAACGTGGCCATTGCCGCCAAATACGCATTGGAGCGCCACGGCCTGAAAAGGGTGGCCATTGTGGACTTTGATGTGCACCACGGCAACGGCACCGAGGACATCGTGGCCGGGGATGAACGCATCTTGATGGTGAGTTTTTTTCAGCATCCGTTTTACCCGGAGGGTGGCTCGCAGTCGAACGCGGCCAACTTGGTCAACTTGCCGGTGCCCGCCTACACCCGGGGCATGGACATCCGCGAGTTGGTGGACATGATGTGGTTGCCCCGGCTGGAGGCGCACAAGCCCGAGCTGATTTTGATCAGTGCCGGTTTTGACGCGCACCGCGAAGACGACATGGGTCAGATGGGCTTGGTCGAGCAAGACTATGCGTGGATCACCCAACGCATCAAGGATGTGGCGTTGCGCCATGCCAAAGGGCGCATCGTCAGTTGCCTCGAGGGCGGCTACAACCTGAGCGCCTTGGGGCGCAGTGTGGAAGCGCATTTGCGCGTGCTGGCCGACGTTTGAGGCCTCAGTTTGGGCACAATCGGGGCATGACCCAGCCCAACACACCCAACCCCGACGAGCTGCTGCTGCACGAACGCGACGCGCGTGGCGTGCACCGTTTGACGCTCAACAGCCCCGCCAGTTTCAACACCCTGAGCGAGGCCATGCTGGAGGCCTTGCAGCAAGCCCTGAACGACATCGCCCAAGACGCGCAAGCGCGTGTGGTGGTGTTGGCTGCGGCGGGTAAGGCGTTTTGTGCCGGACACAATCTCAAGGAGATGCGGGCCCAGCCCGACTTGGCTTACTACCAAAAGCTGTTTGCCCAATGCACCCGCATGATGCTGTCGATTCAGCATTTGCCGGTGCCCGTGATTGCGCGCGTGCAGGGCATTGCCACAGCAGCAGGGTGCCAGTTGGTGGCGCAATGCGATTTGGCGGTGTCGGTGGACAGCGCGCGTTTTGGGGTCAACGGCATCGACTTGGGTTTGTTTTGTGCCACCCCCAGCGTGCCCCTGGTGCGCAACATGCCGGCCAAGCAGGCCATGGAAATGCTGCTCACGGGCGGATTCATCTCGGCGGCGCAGGCATGCAGCGGGGGTTTGGTCAACCGGGTCTGCCCAATCGATGCGCTCGATGCGCAGGTCAATGAGCTGGTCGATGCCATTGTGAGCAAGCCGCGTGAAGCGGTGCGCATGGGCAAGGCCTTGTTTTACCAGCAGCGTGAAATGGGCATAGCCGCTGCTTACCAATTGGCCGGCCAGACCATGGCGTGCAACATGGTGCATGAGGTGGCCCAAGAGGGCGTTCAGGCCTTCATCGACAAAAGAAAGCCGACATGGCCAGCGTGAAATCTCTGAACATGGCCGATGCCCTGGTCTGGATGGACACTTTGGTGCGCGCCGAGTCGCTGCAGGTGATGGCCGCTTTTGTGGCCTGCATTGCCTTGGCTTGGTGGCTGGTTTGGTTGGTGCGGCGTGCCTTTCCAGGGCACGAGTTGGCGGTTGTTTTGGGCAAACGCCTGATCGATGGTGCTTTGTTTCCCGTGCTGTTGCTGGGCCTGACCTTTGCGGCCCGCGCCCTCATGACGGACGACCATCCGATTGCCTTGTTTGATATTTTGGTGCCGGTGTGTGTGTCTTTGGCCTTGATCCGGTTCGGCGTCAAGGTTTTGCAGGCGGCTTTTGGTGCGACCCCCATGGTGCGTTTGCTCGAGCGCACGCTTTCCTGGATCGCGTGGTTGGCTGTCGTGTTGTGGGTCACCGGCGTTTTGCCCCGGGTGTTGGACGAGCTGGACCAGATTCGCTGGAAAGTGGGTGGCTCCATGCTGTCGGTGCGCACTTTGTTGGAGGGGGCGTTGACCGCTGGGGTGGTGCTGATCATCACGCTGTGGGTCTCGGCTGCACTGGAGTCGCGTTTGCTCAAGTCGGCCACGGGCAGTGACTTGTCACTGCGCAAAGTCATCAGCAACACGGTGCGGGCCGTGCTCATGTTTGTGGGTCTGCTGTTGGCCTTGTCGTCGGTGGGCATCGACTTGACCGCTTTGTCGGTGCTGGGCGGTGCGGTGGGTGTGGGCATTGGCTTTGGCCTGCAAAAGCTCGCGGCCAACTACGTCAGTGGTTTTGTCATTTTGGCCGAGCGCAGCATGCGCATTGGCGACACCGTCAAGGTCGATCAGTTTGAAGGACGCATCACCGACATCAAGGCCCGCTACACCGTCATTCGCTCGCCTGGCGGGCGCGAGTCGATCGTGCCCAATGAAATGCTGATCACCCAGCGGGTCGAAAACCTGTCACTGACCGACTCCAAGATCGCGCAAGCCATCGGCGTGACGGTGGCCTACACCGCGCCTGTGGACGAGGTGATGGCTTGGCTGCTGCAAGCTTGTCAAGACCACCCGCAAGTGCTGGTCGAGCCTGCACCATCGGTGGCTTTGTCGGCGCTGGGCGTCAATGGCTTGGAATTCACCGTCAACTTTTGGTTTGACGACACGACCATTGGGCAACTCAACCTCAAGTCCGACATCAACCTGGCGATACTCAAAAAGCTGCAAGCCAATGGCATCGAGATTCCCTTACCGCAGCGGGTGGTGCACATGCCAAGCCAAGCCGTGTCAAACCGGGGCTTGCTTGCATGAAAAAAGGCACACCCCGGGGTGTGCCTTTGGATGGGAGAGCAGTGCAGGCTCAGTCCATCATGGACGGCAGCCACAGGCTCAAGCTTGGGAAAGCCAGCAAGATGCCCAAGGTGATCACCAGCACCAGCACCAGCGGCCACACGCCACGGAAAATGGTGCCCAGCCCCACTTTGGGCAGCAAGGTGTTGAGCACAAACAAGTTCATGCCCACAGGCGGCGAGATCAGGCCAATCTGAATGACCATGACAATCAGCACACCAAACCACACCGGGTCAAAACCCAGTTGCATCACGATGGGGAAAAACAGCGGAATGGTCAGCAAGACCATGGTGAGCTCTTCCATCACCGTGCCCAGCAGCACGTAAATCAGCATCATGGCCCCTACGATCATGATGGGGGACAGGCCCAGACCGGTGATCCAGTCTTTGAGCTCAAAAGGCAAGCTGGTGTAGTTCACAAAGTTGGCAAAAATCGTGGCGGCGATCAGCAAAGTGAACAGCATGGCGGTCGTTCTGGCCGACTCGATCAGGACTTGCAGCAAGACTTCTTTGCTCAGTGCTTTGCGCGCCAAGGCAAACAAAAACGCACCCATCGCGCCCATGCCCGCACCTTCTGTGGCAGTAAAGAAGCCGCCATAGATGCCCCCCAGCACCACAAACACCAAGAGCAAAACACCCCAGATGCCGCGCAATGCAGCCCATCGCTCAGGCCAGGTGAATTTTTCGCCCGGGGGGGCGTGTTCGGGGTCGCGCGAGGTCATGATGCTCACGGCGACCATCATCAACAAGGCCGTCAAGACGCCCGGTATGACACCTGCTGCAAACAGTTTTCCGATGTGCGTTTCGGTGATGATGCCGTAAATCACCATGATGGTGGACGGTGGAATCATGATGCCCAAGGTGCCGCCTGCCGCAATCACGCCTGTGGACAGGGCATCGCTGTAGCCAATCTTTTTCATGGACGGGTAAGCCACTTTGCTCATGGTGGCGGCCGTGGCAATGGATGAGCCGCAAATGGCACCAAAACCGGCGCAGGCCGCAATGGTGGCATGGGCCAGGCCGCCTCTGCGGTGCCCAATGAAGGTGTAGGCGGCGTGAAACAACTCGTGCGCCAGTCCGGCGCGGGCCACAAAATTGCCCATCAAGATGAACAGCGGGATCACCGACAAGGTGTAGGCAAATCCGGTTTCGTGCACCACTTGCGCGGTGCTGGCCAAAGCGGGCATCCAGCCTCGGGTCAGGCCAATGCCCACAATGCCGACCAAGCCCATGGAAAAAGCCAGGGGCATGCGCATCAGGGCCAGCACAAAGATGGCCAAAAATCCAAGCAAAGCTTCGGTCACAGGGTGCCTCCTTCCGAGGATTCTTCTTCTTGGGCAGCGCCAAAAGCTTTGAACAGATGCACCAAGCCCGTCAGGCCGCACAAGACCCCCATGCCCTGGATGAAGGGCGCTTTGGTGATTTTGAGTTGTGCCGTGGTCTCGCCGGTCACGGCAAATTCCGAGCCGGTGCGCCACATCAAATAGGCCAGACCAAACAGCAAGGCGGCGCACACAAGGTTCACCAGTGCGCGTTGAATGCGTTGCAACCAAGGTGCGGTCAAGGCGTCCAGGGAGTCAAACACCACATGCTCGTTTTTGAGTGAAACCAGGGGCAGTGCCCCAAAAATCACCACCACCATCAGCAACTCGGTCAGCTCCAAAGAGCCGGTGATCGAATGAGACAAGAGCTTGCGACCCGAGACGTCGAAAAATGTCAACAACATGATGGCCAGCAAGGCCAGGCCGGACAAGACGCCGCACAACAATTCAAGGGTTTTTTTCACATTTCATCCAAACAAAAAACGGCACCTGCAAAGTTTGCAGATACCGCCGACAGCATCAGTCGCCGAGTCCTTGTGACCATGTCACAAGGACCGGAAGGCTTAATTTTGTTTTTGCAGTTTGGCAATTTCCGAACGGAAATCAGACAGCGTGCCTGAGGGGTCTTTCAGGCCTTTGGCCTTGGCCGCTTGGGCCCAGTCGCGTTCGAGCTTGCTCACGCGCACTGTCACGCCGCTGACAAAGCCGTTGTCAGCTTTGAGGATTTTCACGCCATTTTTCTGCATGTTGATCAGGGCAAGATCGTCCACGCGGTCCCAGGATTTGCCAAAGCGGCTGGCCACGGCATCACCAGAGAGTTCATCCACGGCTTTTTTGTCCTCGGCCGACAGGGCGTTGTATTTGGCCGGGTTCATCATGAAGACAAAGCTGGTGTTGTACAGGCCGCCAGGGAAGGTGGTGGCGTGCTTGATGATCTTGTCAATCTTGAAAGAGTCGGTGGATTCGGCTGGGAACAAGGTGCCATCCATCACGCCGCTCGAGAGCAACTCATAGGAGTCGGGCGCGGGCTTGAGGGTGACGTTCATGTCCAGTGTTTTGGTGATTTCATTGACCATGCCACCGCCCACACGGAACTTCAGGCCCGACAGGTCTTCGACTTTGGTGATGGGTTTTTTGGTGTTGAACACAATGCCGGGGCCGTGGGTGAAGTAACCCAGCACCTTCACGCCAGCATGCTCTGCCGCGAATTCGGGGTGTTTGCTGGCAATGCGGTTGAATGCCACAGACAAAGGCTCTGCGCGGTCACCCAAAAATGGGAACTCGGCCATTTGGGTCAAGACAAAGCGTCCGGGGGTGTAGCCATGCACCGTAAAAGTCACATCGACCAGGCCATTTTTGACGGCATCAAAGGTGCCGGGCGGGGGAGTGACTGCACGGGGCAAAATGTTGCAACGCACGCGGTTGGACGTTTTGGCTGTGAGTGCATCACACCAGTCCTTTTGCGCCATGCTCAGGCCGTGAGTGGGGGGCACCCAGCTGGACACGGTCAACACCGTTTGGGCTTGGGCAGCGCCACCCCAGCAGGTCAGGGTGGCCAAAGCCAACATCGTCAGGTTTTTTTTCATGGGTCTCTCCATCAAAGTGACAAAAAAATCAAAATATCTGGATGCTCGCCAGATTATTAGGCATCCTAACCTGTAATGTCCGACCGATTGGTCGGTGAATTCCCGGGGGTCGGACAGGGTCAAGCGCGCAAAAGTCGGTCTAAATTGCGAACGACCGTGCTTTTTTTCTTGGGTGCAGGCTGTTTGAAAAGTGGTTTTGGTGCACAATTGAAGTTGACGTTACGTCAATGGCGCTACCGGCTTTGAATGCGCTTGGGTTTAGATTTCAATCGGAGAAACTTTCATGAAAATTCTGGTTCCCGTCAAGCGGGTGGTGGACTACAACGTCAAGGTCCGTGTCAAGTCCGATGGTTCGGGCGTGGACATTGCCAACGTCAAGATGAGTATGAACCCCTTTGACGAAATCGCCGTCGAAGAAGCCGTGCGCCTCAAAGAAAAAGGTTTTGCGACCGAAGTCATCGCTGTGTCTTGCGGTGTGGCCCAGTGTCAGGAAACCCTGCGCACCGCGATGGCCATTGGCGCCGATCGCGGCATTCTGGTCGAGACCCCCGCCGACATGGACCTGCAGCCTTTGGCCGTGGCCAAGCTGCTCAAGGCCTTGGTCGACAAAGAGCAACCCGGCCTGATCATCTTGGGCAAACAAGCCATTGACGACGACTGCAACCAGACCGGCCAAATGCTGGCGGCTTTGGCCGATTTGTCCCAAGCGACAT
This sequence comes from Comamonadaceae bacterium, assembly GCA_027486555.1. GTDB lineage: Bacteria > Pseudomonadota > Gammaproteobacteria > Burkholderiales > Burkholderiaceae_C > Limnohabitans_A. The sequence goes on along the minus strand of JAIXOX010000025.1, from coordinate 14,051 downwards.
TTGCCTCCAAGGTCGAAATCGTTGACGGCAAAGCCCAAGTGACCCGCGAGATTGATGGCGGCCTGGAAGTGCTGAGCATCAGCCTGCCCGCCGTGATCACCACCGACCTGCGCCTGAACGAGCCGCGTTATGTGACGCTGCCCAACATCATGAAGGCCAAGAAAAAACAGCTGGATAACTTCAAACCCGAAGACCTGGGCGTCGATGTGACTCCCCGCATCAAGACCCTGAAAGTGACGGAGCCCGCCAAACGCAGCGCCGGCATCAAGGTGCCCGATGTCGCCACCCTGGTGGACAAGCTCAAAAACGTCGCCAAGGTCATCTGAACCACTTCCCTGTAGGAGCCCACCCCATGGGCGATGGTGTGTTGAGCGATGCAGCTTGACTCAGACCATGCACCCGAACCACCCATCGCCCACAGGGGTGGGCTCCTACAAAAAACAAAGGACAAACCATGACTTCACTTGTTATTGCCGAACACGACAACGCCTCCATCAAAGGGGCCACCCTGAACACCGTGACCGCTGCTGCCGCTTGCGGTGGTGACGTGCATGTGCTGGTCGCTGGCCACAACGCAGGTGCCGCAGCCGCTGCCGCCGCGCAAATCGCAGGCGTGAGCAAAGTGATCCACGCCGACAGCGAAGCGCTGGCCCACAGCCTGGCCGAAAACGTCGCAGCCCAAGTGCTGGCCATTGCGGCCAACTACAGCCACATCTTGTTCCCCGCCACAGCCGCAGGTAAAAACGTGGCCCCCCGCGTGGCCGCCAAGCTCGATGTGGCGCAAATCAGCGATGTGACCCAAGTCATCTCGGCCGACACTTTTGAGCGACCCATCTACGCCGGCAACGCCATCGCCACCGTGCAAAGCCTGGATGCCACCAAAGTCATCACCGTGCGCACCACCGGCTTTGACGCCGCAGCCGCCACCGGTGGCAGCGCCGCTGTGGAAAGCGCCGCAGCTCAAGCCGACAGTGGCAAGAGCAGCTTCACGCGCAGCGAAATCGCCAAGAACGACCGCCCCGAACTGACCGCCGCCAAGATCATCGTCTCCGGTGGCCGTGCTTTGGGCAGCGCCGAGAAGTTCAACGAAGTGATGACGCCCCTGGCCGACAAGCTCGGTGCAGCCATCGGTGCCAGCCGCGCTGCAGTGGACGCCGGCTACGCCGCCAACGACCTGCAAGTGGGCCAAACCGGCAAGATCGTGGCGCCACAGCTGTATGTCGCTTGCGGCATCTCGGGCGCGATCCAGCACTTGGCGGGCATGAAGGATTCCAAAGTGATCGTCGCGATCAACAAGGACCCTGAAGCCCCGATTTTCAGCGTGGCGGACTTTGGCCTGGAGGCCGATTTGTTTGCCGCTGTGCCTGAATTGACCCAGGCCCTCTGATTCTTCAGCACACCACAAAAGGCATCGTTCGCGATGCCTTTTTTGTAACCTCACCCAGACTTACCGGAGACTTTCATGAGCTACACCGCACCCCTCAAGGACATGCTGTTCAACATCGAGCACTTGGCCCGCATCGACCAGATCGCGCAGATTCCCGGCTTTGAAGACGCCGGTCTGGAAACCGCGCAGGTGGTTCTGGAGGAGTGCGCCAAGCTCAACCAGGACGTGATCTCGCCGCTGAATTGGGAAGGCGACAAAAACCCGTCTTTTCACAACGGCAGCGGCGTGACCACCACGCCCGGCTTCAAAGAGGCTTATCAGCAATACGCCGAAGGCGGCTGGCAAGGCTTGCAGCACCCGGCCGAATTTGGCGGCCAGGGCTTGCCCAAAACCATCGGCGCAGCCTGCGGCGAAATGCTCAACTCGGCCAACATGGCCTTTGCGCTGTGCCCCTTGCTCACAGACGGCGCGATTGAAGCGCTGCTGACTGCAGGCTCCGACGATCTCAAAGCCACTTACCTTGAAAAGCTGGTCTCAGGAGAGTGGACCGGCACCATGAACTTGACCGAGCCACAAGCCGGTTCTGACCTGGCCGCTGTGCGCACACGCGCCGAACCACAGCCAGATGGCACTTACAAAATCTTCGGCACCAAGATCTACATCACCTACGGTGAGCACGACATGGCCGAGAACATCGTGCACCTGGTGCTGGCCCGCGTGGTGGGCGCGCCAGAAGGCGTCAAGGGCATCAGCCTGTTTGTGGTGCCCAAGGTTCTTGTCAATGCCGACGGCTCTTTGGGCGAGCGCAACGATGTGCATTGCGTGAGCATCGAGCACAAGTTGGGCATCAAGGCCAGCCCTACAGCGGTGCTGCAGTTCGGCGACCATGGTGGTGGCGTGGGTTTCCTTGTCGGTCAGGAAAACCGTGGCCTCGAATACATGTTCATCATGATGAACGCTGCCCGCTACGCCGTGGGTGTGCAAGGCATTGCGATTGCCGAGCGCGCTTACCAAAAGGCCGTGCAATACGCCCGAGACCGCGTGCAAAGCCGTCCGGTGGATGGCAGCTTGCCTGCAGCTGGCCCCATCATTCATCACCCCGATGTGCGCCGCATGCTGATGACCATGCGCGCCTACACCGAAGGCTGCCGCGCCATGGCATCCACCGCCGCCGCCGCTTACGATGCATCGCACCACCACCCTGACGCCGAAGTGCGCAAACAAAACCTGGCGTTTTATGAATTCATGGTGCCGCTGGTCAAGGGCTACAGCACCGAGATGAGCCTGGAAGTCACCAGCCTGGGCGTGCAGGTGCATGGCGGCATGGGCTTCATCGAAGAAACCGGTGCGGCGCAGTACTACCGCGACGCCAAAATTTTGACCATCTACGAAGGCACCACCGCCATCCAGGCCAACGACCTGGTGGGCCGCAAGACCGCGCGTGACGGCGGCCAAACCGCCAAGGCTTTGGCCGCGCAAGTGGTCCAGACCGAGAGCGAACTCGCGGCTTGTGACCACGCCGATGCGCAGGCCGTGGCCCGCCGCCTCAAAGCCGCGCGCGAAGCCTTTGTGGACGTGGTCGAGTTTGTGGCGGGCAACACCAAGGCCCATCCCAACGACGTGTTTGCAGGCAGCGTGCCCTACCTCATGTTGGCCGGTAACCTGATGGCTGGCTGGCAAATGGGACGTGCGCTGTTGGTGGCGTTGACGCCTGAGGCCCAAGCACAAGACGCTGCCTTCATGGCCGCCAAAGTGACCACTGCACGTTTTTACGCCGACCACATCCTGTCCAAAGCTCCGGGTATGCGCGACAGCATCGTCGAAGGTGCTGGCAGCGTGACGGCAATGGCGCTTGACGCGTTCTGATTTCACGCTGTGAATGGCATGGGGCGTGTCCTGCGCCCCCTCGCCCACAGGGTGGGCTCCTACAAAATGCCATCCTTATCTTTATGGACGAGGCACTGGGCGAGCTGCTGGTTGACACGATGGCATCTCTTTGTAGGAGCGCACCCCGTGCGCGATGGTTGGGGTGCGTTGGGTGCCACACACGTTTGCCCTTGTCGCCGCGCTGACACCGTTTGATGCGCTTGTTCTCTCACAATAGACCGATATTTTTCAGGAGACTTCATGTCCAAGTTACCCCCCGTTCTGGCGAACCTGCCATTTCCCGCCATTGCCTCGCCCCTGTTCATCATCAGCAACCCCAAGCTGGTCATTGAGCAATGCAAGGCCGGCATTGTGGGCTCCATGCCCGCCTTGAATGCCCGCCCTGCTGCGCAACTCGAAGAGTGGTTGATCGAGATCACCGAAGCACTGGCCGCCTACAACGCCGCCAACCCCGACAAACCAGCTGCGCCCTTTGCCATCAACCAAATCGTCCACAAGAGCAATGACCGCCTTGAGCACGACATGGCCATGTGCGTGAAATACAAGGTGCCGATCATCATCACTTCGCTGGGAGCGCGCGAAGAAATCAACGAAGCCGCGCACAGCTATGGCGGCGTGGTCTTGCACGACATCATCAACAACAAGCACGCGCACAAGGCGATCGAGAAGGGCGCTGATGGCCTGATTGCGGTGGCCGCTGGGGCCGGAGGCCACGCGGGCGTGAAAAGCCCGTTCGCCTTGATTCAGGAAATCCGCCAATGGTTCGATGGCCCGGTGGCCTTGTCGGGCTCGATCGCCACGGGCGACGCCATCTTGGCGGCGCAAGCCATGGGCGCTGACTTTGCTTACATCGGCTCGGCCTTCATTGCCACGCAAGAAGCGCGTGCAACCGAGGACTACAAACAAGCCATTGTGGACTGCGACTCCGACGACATCGTCTTGAGCAACTTGTTCACCGGTGTGCACGGCAACTACCTGGCCCCGTCGATCCGCGCTGCTGGCCTGGACCCTGAAAACTTGCCCGAGTCCGACCCCAGCAAGATGAACTTTGGTGGTGACGCCAAAAAGGCCTGGAAAGACATCTGGGGCTGTGGCCAGGGCATTGGTGTCATTCAGGCTGTGCAAAGCACGGCCGATCTGGTGGCCCAGTTCAAGGCCCAGTACCAAGCCGCGCGCGCCCGTTTGGCACTCTGATGGCCTTCGTGCAAGGCTGAATTTTGCCAAGCACCTCAAGGATCTTTGCGGGTCAAACCGAACACCAGCGCCCCTCGGGGCGCGTTTTTTTGATCGACACGTTCAAGGCCGTTGGTTGCCTCTTGATCGTTTTGCACCACATGGCTTTTTACGGCCCCATGTCGGATGTGGTCGCCATTGCTTGGCCTGCGCTGGTGACTTGGCTGTATGACCATGGTCGCTTGGCCGTGCAGTTGTTTTTGGTGTGTGCGGGATTTCTCACGGCCAGCGGCTTGGCGCGGCTGGAGTCGCTGGCGTTGAGCGAGGTTTTCAAACTGGTGGTGCAGCGTTATTTGCGCTTGACCATTCCTTTGCTGGTGGCGTTCAGTTTCACCGTGCTGGTCACTGAATGGGTGCGACCTGAATTTCAGCATGACAGTTTGTCGGCAACGCCCAGCTGGGGTCAGGTTGTGGCCCATGTTGTACTTTTGCAGCATGTGTTGGACATGGAGGCTTTGTCAGCAGGCATTTGGTATGTGGCGATTGACTTTCAGTTGTACGCCATGACCTTGCTCAGTGTGCTTGCCCTGAAGTTTTGGCCTCAGAGGTGGGGGGCACCTTCGGCGCATGCTTTGCGCCGAGCCTTGTGGTTGGGTTTGACCTGTGCGTCGTGGTGGTGGTGGAACCTGCACACCGGTTTGGATGACCACGGCGTGTATTTTTTCGGATCGTATGGACTGGGTTTGCTGGCTTGGGAAGCCCGACAGCTCGTTCACCGCCCCTTGCCGCAGACCGACTCACAGGCCCAGGCCCACGTTCCGCTCTGGGTCATCTGGGTCATATTTTTGACCGTGGGTGCTGTGGCTTGGGGGTTGGGTCCTCGTTTGCGAATGGGGCTCGCCTTTGCAGTGGCTGCTGTTTTGATGGCTGCGCCAGCGTCCATCTTGTCTGGCCAAGCTCTCCAAGCGCTGTCGGGTAGAAGTTCTGGATGGGCTTGGTTTGGCCGTGCCGTGGTGTGGCTCTCCTCGGTGTCGTACTCGGTGTTTTTGATCCATTTTGGCGTGAGCTTGGCCGTCAGTGCATGGGTCACGGCGCTGTGGCCTGGGGTGTTGTGGGCCAACGCACTGGGCATGTTGGCATCGCTGGCCTTGTCTTTGCTTGTGGGCGCTGGGCTGCATTACGGGGTCGAGCGCCATGCACCCACATGGCGGCGGTGGTCGATGTGGGCCCTTGTTTTCACCGCCAGCGCGGCTTTGGCCATGCCTTGATTGTCCAAGCAAAGGACGCAGCTCCCACTAAGGGAAAAAGGCAACGCGGGCGGAGGGTAGGTGTAGGAGCGACGCCCTCGTCGCGATCAAGCCTCGCAGACCACGACCCATCGCCCCGAGGGCGGGGCTCCCACAAAAAGACCATCGTCCCGAGGACGGGGCTCCCACAAAGGGAAAAAGGCATTGCGGGCGGGGGGGTAGTTGTAGGAGCGACGCCCTCGTCGCGATCAAGCCTCGCAGACCACGACCCATCGCCCCGAGGGCGGGGCTCCCACAAAAAGACCGTCGCGCCGTGGACGGGGCTCCCACAAAGGTAAAGAGCCATCGCTCACGGGTGGGCGCCTTGAAAAAGGCCAAGATGTCAGGGCTCAGTTGGTCGCGCTGGCTTTGACTTTTTCGGTGATGTACGCCAATGCCTCTTCGACCTGGTCGATCAAAATCAGGCACAGGTCGCCGGGTGACAGGCGTGCCAAGGCGGTGTCGATGGCGTTGAATTCGCCCTGAATGTCTTGCACATGTGTGGTGCGCAAGGCGCCCTGCAAACCCTCGCGCAGCAAGGCCAGCACCTCGCCGTCTTCGCGACCACGCTGGCAGGCATCTTGGTAGAGCAGCACATCGTCAAAGGCTTTGCCCAAGATGTGCGTTTGATCGCGGATGTCCTGGTCGCGTCGGTCACCTGCGCCGCTGATCACCACCACCCGCTTTTTGGCAGGCATGTTGTCCACGGCCTGCACCAAGGCGGCAATGGCATCGGGGTTGTGGCCGTAATCGGCAATGAGGGTTGCGCCTTTGTAGTCGAACTCGTTAAAGCGCCCGGGCACGCCCTGAATGTCGCTGATGAAGGTGGCCAGGCCCTGTGCAATCGCGTCCCAATGCACGTTCACGGCCCAGGCTGCGCCCACCGAGGCCAGCACGTTTTCGGTCTGAAATCCGATCTGACCTTGTCGTGTCAAAGGCACTTCGCTCAGGGGAATGCGAAAGACCTGTTGGCCCCTTTGGGCCACGATGTCGCCGTCTTCCACATACACCACGCGCTTGCCCTGTGCCCGGTGTGTCGCCAACACAGGGTGGTTGGCATCGAGCGCAAAAAACGTCACATCGCCCGGACAGTGCCGGGCCATGGCCACCACGGCGGGGTCGTTGGCATTGAGCACGGCCATGCCGCTTTGGGCCACGTTGAGCACAATCACCCGCTTGAGCACCAACAGGTCCTCGAGGGTGGTGATGTAATTCAAGCCCAAATGGTCACCTGCGCCCAGATTGGTCACAATGGCCACCTGGCAGCGGTCAAAGGCCAGGCCTTCGCGCAGCAGGCCGCCTCGGGCGGTCTCAAACACGGCCGCATCCACATCGGGGTGCATGAGCACGTTGCGTGCGCTGCGCGGGCCGCTGCAGTCGCCCGAGTCGGTCTGGCGGCCATTCACGTACACGCCGTCGGTGTTGGTCATGCCCACGCGCAGGCCCTGAGCCTTAAGAAGGTGAGCGGTCAAGCGCACGGTGGTGGTTTTGCCGTTGGTGCCGGTCACGGCAATCACCGGCACGCGGCCGTTGCCGCCATCGGGAAACATGTGGTCAATGACCGCGTTGCCCACGTCGCGGCCTTTGCCAAACGAGGGGCTGATGTGCATGCGCAAGCCGGGCGCGGCGTTGACTTCGACGATGCCGCCGTTTTGCTCTTCGAGTGGACGCGAGACCGATTCGCACACCACATCCACGCCGCAAATGTCCACGCCCACCATCTGGGCCGCAGCCACCACTCGGGCGGCCACTTCCGGGTGCACGTCGTCGGTCACGTCGGTGGCGGTGCCGCCGGTCGACAAGTTGGCGTTGTTGCGCAAAATCACGCGGCGGCCTTTGGCGGGAACCGACTCGGGCTCGAGGTCTTGTGCGCGCAGGCGGCCAATCGCGATGTCATCAAAGCGGATCTTGGTCAACGATGTCGAATGGCCATCGCCCCGGCGCGGGTCGGCATTGACCTGGTCCACCAGCTGGCGCACGGTGTGCTTGCCGTCACCCACCACCAAGGGGGGTTCGCGGCGGGACGCAGCCACCAGCTTGTTGCCCACCACCAGCAGGCGGTAGTCGTGTCCGGGCAAAAACTTTTCCACCATCACCGTGCCGTAACGCACGGCCGTGGCGTAGGCGTTGTCAAAGGCTGCGCGCTCGGTGATGTTGACCGAAACGCCCTTGCCCTGGTTGCCGTCCTGGGGCTTGACCACCACAGGCAAACCCACTTCCAGGGCAATCGCCCAGGCGTCATCCGGGGTCTTGCCCGGGCGGCCCATGGGCACCGGCACACCCGCAGCGTGCAAGAGGCTCTTTGTCAGGTCCTTGTCTTGCGCAATCGATTCGGCAATCGCGCTGGTCGTGTCGGTTTCAGCCGCCTGGATGCGCCTTTGTTGCGCGCCCCAGCCAAACTGCACCAAACTGCCGTCGGTCAGGCGGCGAATGGGAATGCCCCGGGCCACAGCCGCGTCCACGATGGACCCGGTGGATGGCCCAAGGCGCACATCTTCATCGAGTTCATGCAGCTGCGCGATGGCGCCTTCCAGGTCAAAGCCAATGCCTTGAATGGCCGCTTGACACAAGGCATCGGCCAGTTTCAAGGCCAGACGGCCCACCGCTTCTTCGGTGTACTGAATGACCACCTGAAACACCCCGGGCTCTTCGGTGGGTGTGGTACGGCTGAAAGACACGGGGCAGCCCGCGTGGGCCTGCAGGCCCAAGGTGACTTTTTCCAATGCGTGGGCCAGCGTCACGGCTTCACCGGGTCGCTGGCCGTCAAAGGGGCCCACCTCGGGAAAAATGCGGCGCAATTGTTGTTCGACAGGGTGCTGTGCGGACAAGCCATGGACGTCGGGCAAGCAGGTGACGATGGCTTCAATGGCGGTGTGGCGGGTCCACAAATTGGGGCCACGCAAAGCACGAATACGGGAAACTTGCATGAACTGTTATTCCTGGGGTTCGTTCGCAGCTTCAGACTGAAGCAGGGGTGCCATAGCTCTTGATGCCGGCCCGAATCAAGTCGGTGCCAATGTCCAGCGCCCAAGCTGCGCAGGCGGCCACCAACATGTCGTGGGCCTGCAAGATGTCGTTTTTCAACAAACGGACAATGGCCGGTCTTTGGGCTGACAAAAGCAGGTGCTCTTTGCTGCCCTCGGCCAGCACCAATTGACCCTCTCGCCAAAAGCCCGTACGCCCGCCTTCGCTGCGATGGGCTTGCAAGACGTCGTTGTGCTCATCGTCGGCATACAAAATCACACTGCCGTCGCAGTGCGCTGCCAAAGCGGCCACTTGCGGGTCGGCCGCATTCAGCAAAGCCGCCCCCTCGGGCAACACCACATCGACTTGGGTGCGGATGTACGAGGGCATTTTTTCGTCACTGCCGGGGTACAGGTCGTCCAGGCCCTGGGCACTGGGCATGGCCGTCACAATGCCCAACAAGCAACGGTCATAGGGCAGGCCTTGGGCCAACAAATGCCGCGCATTGCTCTCAAACACGGCCGCTTGAACGCCCCGGTTGATCAGCAAGCGCTGCGCCTCGTCCCAATCCATGCCGTTTTTGGCCTGCAACTGGCGTTGGTTCAAAAACAGCCCATCGGCGCAGGACAAGCCGGTGTGCCAACCTTTCAAGTGCATCAACCAAGCCAGCAGTTTGGCGATTCGGGTGGTGTCACCGTCGCCCAAAATACCAACCACTGGAATGCGGCCATTGTGCTCGGGCTCGAACAAGTGGTTGGCAATGGCCTGGCCCACGGGACGCGCTTGCCCGGTGGCGGGCTTGAGGTGCATCAACAGACCTGGGCCCGCGTTGACCTCGACGATGGCACCGCCTTGAGGCCCCAGGGGTTTGCCAATGTCTTGCGCCACGAGATCAACCCCGGCAATGTCCAGGCCCACCACGCGTGCGGCCAGCACCGCTTGCGCGGCCACATCGGGGTGCACCAGGTCGGTCACGTCCATCGACATATTGCCTGTGCGCATGACCAGGACTTGGCAGCCCGCTTCGGGCACGCTCTCGGCATTCAGGCCCTGGCGCTTGAGTTCCAGCACCGAGGTGGTGTGCTCGTCCAGCCGAATGGTGTCCAGCGGAAAGTCTTCCTCTTCGCCCCGGCGCGGGTCCGAGTTGATTTGCAGCTCAATCAAATCCCGCACGGTGTGCACGCCATCACCGGTGACGCTGGCGGTCTCACCCTTGTTGGCCGCCACCACTTGTTCGCCCACCACCAAAAGGCGGTGTTCTTCGCCCAGCACAAAGCGCTCGACGATCACCTCGCTGCCCTCGGCCAGCGCAATCTCGTAAGCCGCTTCGATGTCCTCTTGCAAGCTCAATTCCAGCGAAACGCCGCGCGCATGGTTGCCATCGGTGGGCTTGACGCACACTGGCAAACCCACCTCTTGGGCCGCCTCCCAGGCCGCAGCCGGGCTGTCCACAATTTGGCCCTCGGGCACCGGCACGCCGCACATGGTCAGCAGCTGCTTGGTCAGGTCTTTGTCTTTGGAGATGCCCTCGGCAATGGCGCTGGTGCGGTCGGTTTCGGCTGTCCAGATGCGGCGTTGCCGGTGGCCATAACCGAGCTGCACCAAGTTGCCATCGTTGAGGCGAATGTGCGGTATGCCACGGTCTGCGGCGGCGTCCACAATGCTGGCCGTGCTGGGTCCCATGCACAGGCTGTCCACCATTTGGGCCAGTTGGGCTATGGCGCCGGGCACATCAAACGGACGGTCGTCCATGGCCGCCAAAATCAGGTCGCGCCCAGAGTGCAAGGCGGTGCGGCTCACAGCCTCGTGGCGTGTGCGTATGACCACTTTGTAAACCCCTCGGGGCCCAGCTTCGCGCGCCTTGCCAAAGCCCGTTTGCATGCCGGCGCGGGTTTGCAGCTCCAGCGCCACATGCTCCAGAACGTGCCCGGGCCAAGTGCCTTCTTCCAGGCGCTTGAGAAAGCCACCCCGTTCACCCACACTGCAGCGGTGCTCGATCAAGCCGGGCAACCAAGCGGTCAGGCGCTCGTTGAAACCCGGCAGGGTGTTGGAGGGGCAGTCTTCCAGATCGCCAATGTCGATCAAGGCTTCAATCACCGGACGGTAGGTCCAGATGTTGGGGCCGCGCAAATGCGTCATGCGCAGGAATTGGATGGTGTGAGCGCTCATGGGTGGGGTGTGCAGCGATACAATGACCGTCCGTCATCGGCATGGGACATCTGGCTTTGGCAAAGCACATGGGTCATCGGGTACATGGGTGGTGTGGGTGCAGTCGTTGAGCCAAGGCATTGGCCAAATCTGTGTGGTTTTTTTGTCCGGCCGACCCTCAGGTAGGCCGTGTTCATTGCGGTTCGACTTTCATGACTACAACATATTCCTCTGCCTCACTCCGTTCGGTGGTTCCGGACGCTTGGGTCGCTGAGGTGACTTCCCAGCTTCTACCCCAAGAAAACGTCACAGCCTGGCTGGAAGTTGACCTGGATGCTTCGCTGAATTTCGTCAAAAGTGGCATCATTTTGACCGATCAACGGGTTTTATCTTCTGACGGTCCGCAAAAAACTTGGCGTCAATGGCCCTTGACGCCTGCATTGCAACTCAAATTGAGTGACCACGCCGGTGTGGCCACGCTGGCTTTGTCCGAGCCACAAGGCCGTTTGGCTGTTTGGCGTTCCACCCTGGGTTTGCAAGCCGCGGCTTCGCGTTGGCTGGCCCAGTTTGAGGCACAACAAAGCCACGACGCCCAAACAAGCGACGGTGCCCCGCTGCAAACCCGTTTGTCTGGCGCGGTCTGCCCGGTTTGTCAAACCGTCATGGGGCCTGACGACGCTGACTGCCCCGCCTGCAGCCGCGAAGACCTGGTGCCCCCCTCCACCTGGACCCTGTTCAGGCTGTGGCGCTTTGCAAAGCCTTACCAAGGCTCCTTGCTGGCGGGTTTTTTGCTCACCCTGGCGGCCACCGCGGCGACCTTGGTGCCGCCCTATCTGACCATGCCGCTCATGGACGACATCCTGATTCCCTACCAAAACGGCAAGGCCATCGACCCCGGTGTGGTGTCTTTGTACCTGATGGGTTTGTTGGGCTCGGCCTTGCTGGCTTGGGGTCTGGGTTGGGCCAAAACCTATATCTTGGCGTTGGTGTCCGAGCGCATTGGGGCCGACTTGCGCACCACCACCTATGAGCACCTGCTCAAACTGTCGCTCGAATACTTTGGCGAACGGCGCACCGGCGACTTGATTGCCCGCATCGGCAGCGAAACCGACCGCATCAACGTGTTTTTGTCCTTGCACCTGCTGGACTTTGCCACCGACGTGCTGATGATTTTGATGACCGCCGTCATCTTGTTCACCATCAACCCGACGCTGGCGCTGGTGACCTTGTTGCCCTTGCCTTTTATTGCCTGGCTGATCCATGTCGTGCGCGAAAAGCTGCGCACCGGCTTCGAAAAAATCGACCGCGTCTGGGCCGAAGTGACCAACGTGCTCACCGACACCATCCCCGGCATTCGGGTGGTCAAGGCCTTTGCCCAGGAAGACCGCGAAGCCCAGCGCTTCAAGGATGCCAACCAACACAACCTGCAGGTCAACGACAAGCTCAACCGGGTGTGGTCGCTGTTCTCGCCCACCGTCACCTTGATGACCGAAATCGGTTTGCTGGTGGTCTGGGGCTTTGGCGTTTGGCTGGTGTCCGACGACCAGATCACCGTGGGCGTGCTCACTGCATTTTTGGCCTATATCGGGCGTTTTTACACCCGCCTTGATTCGATGAGCCGCATTGTGTCCAACACCCAAAAAGCAGCGTCTGGGGCCAAGCGCATTTTTGACATCCTCGACCACGTCTCCAGCGTGCCCGAGCCCACCGAGCCCAAAGCCTTGCCCGCCCATGTGCTAGGCCGCCTGACCGTGCGCGATGCGGGCTTTCGCTATGGCAACAGGGCGGTCATTCGGCAACTCAACCTCAACATTGAGCCTGGCCAAATGATTGGCCTGGTGGGCCACAGCGGCTCGGGCAAAAGCACCTTGGTCAATTTGATCTGCCGCTTTTATGACCTGAGCGAAGGGGCCATCGAACTCGACGGCACCGACATCCGGCATCTCAAAGTGGCCGACTACCGACGCCAAATTGGCCTCGTGTTGCAAGAACCATTTTTGTTCTTTGGCACCATTGCCGACAACATCGCCTACGGCAAACCCGAGGCCACCCGCGAAGACATCGTCGCCGCCGCCCGCGCAGCCCATGCCCACGAATTCATTTTGCGCATGCCCCAAGGCTATGACTCCCTGGTGGGCGAACGCGGCCAAGGGCTCTCGGGAGGTGAACGCCAACGCATCTCGATCGCCCGCGCCTTGCTCATCAACCCGCGCATTTTGATTCTGGACGAAGCCACCTCGGCGGTCGACACCGAAACCGAAAAAGAAATCCAGCGCGCCCTCGACAACCTCGTGCGCGGACGCACCACCATTGCCATTGCGCACCGCCTGTCCACCCTGCGCAAGGCCGACCGCCTGGTCGTCATGGACAAAGGCGTGGTGGTGGAAGAGGGCACACACGACGCGCTCATTGAAGCGCAAGGCGCCTACTGGCGCTTGTACGAAGCCCAGCAACGCCAAGCCGAAGCAGAAGCCGTCTTGGGCGGCAGCCTTGAGGCCCCATTGCAAAAGGTGAGCGCATGACCCCTTTCGAATTTGACCGCGACGCCTTCGGCCACTGGGTGCTGACGCTGCCCGACGGCACCCGCCAAAGCCCCATCACCGCCTTGCGGGCTTACCCGGTCTCTGAACCCGACGCTGGTGTGGCCCTCATGGACGCCGAAGGTCATGAAGCGCTTTGGATTGAACAGCTTTCCGCCTTGCCCGCCAGCTTGCGCGAACGCGTCTTGCAAGCCTTGAACGAGCGCGAGTTTCTGCCCGAAATTTTGCAACTCGAAGACGTGAGCAGCTTTGCCACCCCCAGCACCTGGCGCGTGCGCACCGACCGGGGCAGCACCCAATTCATGCTCAAAGGCGAAGAAGACATCCGGCGTTTGACCGGCACCGTGCTGCTCATCAACGACGCCGATGGCGTGCAGTACATGATCCGCGACATGGCTGCCATGGACAAACACTCCCGCAAACTGCTGGACCGCTTCCTGTAATCCCTTGTACTTCCCCTGTAGGAGCGACGCCCCCGTCGCGAAAAGCCTTGCAAACCACTAAGAATCGCTCCGAGGGCGGGGCTCCCACAAAATGCAGGGCAATGTCCCTGTAGACATGATGGATGACCTGCCCACCTGACAAACGTGGGTTAAGTTAATGGGTGTGAAACCTTTATCAACCCAGTGCCACAACTCAGGAGGCAGGTCATGAAACAGTTTAACG
>JAIXOX010000122.1 GCA_027486555.1 Comamonadaceae bacterium | reverse complement strand
TTGGCCAGCCAGATGGACGAAGCCGAAGTGCGCCAAATGCGCGCCACTTATTACGGCCTGATGAGCGAGGTGGACGACCAGATCGGCCGCGTTTTCAAGTTCCTCAAGGAAACTGGCCAGTGGGACAACACCTTGGTGGTGTTGACCAGCGACCACGGCGAGCAATTGGGTGACCACCACCTGCTCGGCAAGATGGGCTATTTCGATGAGAGCTTTCACATCCCGATGATTGTTCGCGATCCTGGTGTTCAATCCGATGCCACACGGGGCCAGATGGTTCGCCAGTTCACCGAGACGGTGGACACCATGCCCACTATTTTGGATTGGATGGGTCAAGCGATTCCTCGGGCCTGTGATGGCGCTTCGCTGTTGCCGTTTTTGCACAGTGGTCAAGCGCCAAAAAACTGGCGGACCGAGGTGCATTACGAATTCGACTTCCGCAACATCTATTACTCACAGCCCGAAGACGTGTTGGGCACAGACATGGACGAAAGTGCCTTGGCCGTGGTGCAAGATGAGCAGTACAAGTACGTTCACTTTGCCGCACTGCCGCCCTTGTTCTTTGATTTGCGCAAGGACCCCGAGCAATTGCACAACTGCGCGCAAGACCCCGCATACGCTGCGTTGGTCTTGGCTTATGCGCAAAAAATGCTCAATTGGCGTCTCAAGCACGCCGACAAAACGCTCACGGGCTATGCGGCGTCACCCGCAGGCCTGACGCAAAGGGATTGATCACTGCCCCAGCAGTTGCAGTTCTTCGGGGCTGAAACCGGCAGATTGGCGCGCCGCCATGTTGAAGGGCGGGCGCAGTTTGGGCGCGTCATACTGCGCCACCAACTGGGCGTAGGTGCTGACCGGGTCCAAGCCTCGTTGATCGCACAGGTAGCGGTACCAGCGGTTGCCTGCGGCCACATGGCCGATTTCGTCTTGCAAGATGATGTCCAAAATCTCGCCCGCCCGGTGGTCGCCCACGCTGACCAGTTTGTTTTTCACGCCCGGTGAGGCGTCCAGGCCGCGAGCTTCCATGGTGCGCGGCACGATGCCGATGCGGGCCAGGATGTCGCCCTGGGTGCGCTCGGCCATGTCCCACAGGGTGTTGTGAGCCGGAAAATCGCCGTAGTCAAAACCCAAGTCCAGCAAGTGCTGTCGCAGCAGGCTGAAGTGTTTGGCTTCTTCCTGTGCGATGCGTACCCAGTCGGTGTAAAACGCCTCGGGCATGCCCGCAAAGCGCCAGACCACGTCGAGCGCCAAGTCAATGGCGTTGAGCTCGATGTGGGCGATCGAGTGCACCAGCATGGCCCGGCCCTCGGGGGTGGCCATGGATTTGGCTTTGAGCTGGGTGTGCGGCACCAGCTGCGGGCGGGCGGCGCGGCCGGGGCCAGCCGTGGGGGCGCTCAGGCTGTCGTTCACGCCCACGGGCAGGCTCAGGTCCAATGCCAAAGTGGCCTGGGCCTTCAGGTTCGGGTCGGTTTGCGCCCAAGGGAGCAGGGCGGCGGTGCGCAGGGTGTGCATGGTGATCGGTGACTGCGCCCACGGCCGGTGGTGGGCATCCCTACAATTGTAGGTTTTCAAGAAAACCCAACCGACAGGAGAGACCCATGGCCATTTACCAACTGGATGATCAAACCCCCAACGTGGCCGACAGCGCCTGGGTGGCCGACAACGCACAGGTCATGGGTGCGGTCAAGATCTCGGCCGACGCCAGTGTCTGGTTTGGCGTGACGGTGCGCGGGGACACTGAGACGATTGAGATTGGCGAGGGCAGCAACATCCAGGACGGCAGCGTGATGCACGCCGACCACGGCAAACCGATCAAAGTCGGCAAGCACGTCACGGTGGGCCACATGGTCATGCTGCACGGCTGCACCATTGGCGACGAGTCGCTGATCGGCATTGGTGCGGTGGTGCTCAATGGTGCCAAAATTGGCAAGAACTGCCTGGTGGGTGCCGGCTCGTTGGTGACCGAGGGCAAGGAATTCCCAGATGGCTCCATGATCATGGGCACGCCCGCCAAGGTGGTGCGCGAACTCAGCCCTGAGCAGATCGAAGGCTTGCGCCAAAGCGCCCGCCACTATGTGGAAAACGCCCGCCGTTTCAAGGCGGGTCTGAAAAAAATCAGCTGACATTTTGGATGATCTTTTGGCCAGTCTTAACGCTTTTTAACTTTTGAGGATCGGCCCCAAGGGGCCGTGGATTGAACTTTGTCCGAACTCCATAAATTCATTTTCGAAGGCCTGCCCGTGCGGGGCATGCTGGTGCGCTTGACCGATGCCTGGCAAGACATCCTTGCGCGTCGCGCGGCCAACTCCGAAACCGGCGCTTATCCTGCGCCCGTGCGCCAGTTGCTGGGCGAGATGGCTGCGGCCGGCGTATTGATGCAAGGCAACATCAAATTCAACGGCGCTTTGGTGCTGCAGATCTTTGGTGACGGTCCAGTCAAGCTGGGCGTCGTTGAGGTGCAACCCGACTTGAGCCTGCGTGCCACCTGCACCCAGGTTGGCGAGGTGACTGACGACGCGACGCTCAGTCAAATGGTCAACGTGAACAACGAGGGCCGCTGCGCGATCACCCTCGACCCGCTGGACCGCATGCCGGGCCAGCAGCCCTACCAAGGCGTGGTGCCCTTGTTTGGTGATCGGGGTGAGAAGCTTGAAAACATCAGCGAGGTGTTGGAGCACTACATGCTGCAGTCCGAACAGCTCGACACCGTGCTGGTGCTGGCGGCCGACGACAAGGTGGCCGCTGGCTTGCTGATTCAGCGTTTGCCCATTGAGGGCGAGGGCAATCTGGCCGGGCAGGTGGATTCCTTGATGCGCGAGTCGGTGCTGGGCCAAAGTGAAGACTTCAGCCGCATCTCAATTTTGACCAAGAGCCTCAAACGCGAAGAGTTGCTGGGACTGGACGCCGAGACGATCTTGCACCGTTTGTATTGGGAGGAACCATTGGCCCGCTTTGAGCCCTTGATGGGCGAGACCGGCCCGCGTTTTGCCTGCCGCTGCAACCGCGAACGCGTGGGCCGCATGATCCGCAGCTTGGGCAGCGAAGAGGTCGAAGGCATCATCGCCGAGCAGGGCCAGGTGGAAGTGGGCTGCGACTTTTGTGGTGCTCAGTACCGGTTTGATCCAGTCGATGCGGCCAGCTTGTTCACCGGTTTGCCTGCCGATGTGCCGGGCGGCTCGGTGCACTGACGGGGTGGTAGGTCGGTGGCTTCAGCCCCGACATGCTGGCCCAGAGCGGACTCATGTCGGGGCTGAAGCCGCCGACCTAGAGGGGTTCGGTCGAGGTCGATGGCGCCGACCTGCAGGATCAAGTTGACCGCTTGGCCAGCAGACCCGTGAACAGCTTGTGTTCGCACTCGGGGTCGCTGCATTCGTTGCACTGCCACACCGTGCGGCCCTGGTTGATGGCAAATTGTGCGTTTTCGCGGACCATGCGGGCGGCACTGTCTTCGCCAGGCAGACCCAAAGCCAGCAGGGCATTGTTGAGCCGTTGGTGGCCTTGTCCGTAGACCACGCGGTAGCTGATGCCTGCTTTGTCCAGTGCCTGGCGCACCAGGGTGTCCACCGGGCCGCGCACATGCGGGCCATCGCGCTGCAGGCCATCGGCCACCCAAGGCAAGTCCAGACCCATGATCAGGGTGTGGTCGTACAAGGCCTGATGCGCCAAAGCCATGGGGTAGAGGCGCTCATCCTCAAACAGCAAGTGGCTGTAGACGGCCGTCATCAGGGGTGTGGTGTCTGAAATGACCCAGCCGGACGGTGCCTGTTCCACGGCCTGGGCTTGCGCTTGCGCAATGCCCGCTTGCTCATGGTGCTGTGGGGTGCGGCCTTCACGGTCGCACCATTCGCGCAAGACTTCATCCACAGAGTGCACCGTTTGCCCACGCATGCGCATCACTGCGCTCAAGGCTTGCGACAAACAGGACTTGCCGGTGCTTTCGGCGCCAACGATGGCAATGCGTTGGGCATTCAAGCTTGTGCTGCCTTCAGTCGGGCTTGCCACTCGCGCCAACCCCATACGCTCATGAGCGTGAACAGCCCATACAACACACAAGTCAGCCAAAGTCCTTTGTGGGCAAACAGCGCCACACTGATGGTGTTGACCACCAGCCAGACGAGCCAGTTTTCAATGTATTTGCGCCCCAGCAAGGCCTGTCCTACCAAGCTCAGGGCTGTGGGCAAGGCGTCCCACCAGGCGACATCGGAGTCGGTGAAGTGCTGCAACAACAGGGCCAGCGTGGGCCACAACACAGCGCTGGCGACCAGCACTCCCCACCAGCCACGCGCGGTCAAACGCTGTATCACCAATGCAGGCTGCGCATCTTCACCTTGACGCAGCCATTGCCACCAGCCCCACAAAGCCAAAGCAATGAACACCAGTTGCAAGCCGGCTTCGCCATACAGCAGGCTGTCCTTGAATACAAAAAAGTAGAGCAGGGCGCTGAGGATGGCCAGTGGCCAGCTCCAATGCAGTTCCCGGATGCTGCACAGGACCATTGCCAAACCCAAAAGGAAACCGATGACCTCAGTGGCAGAGATCATTTGGCCAGTTGCACCAGAATTTCATGGGGTTTGACCATGCCCAGTTCACTTCGAGCACGCTCTTCGACCATGTTCAGGCCCTCCTTCAAGTCATTGACTTCTGCACTGAGTTGGTCGATCTTGCGCCGAGCGTCATCGTTGGACGCTTTTTGTCGTTCCAGCTCTGCCCGAAGTTCTGAGACATGGGTCAAACTTCCGCGCCCGAACCACAGTTGTGCTTGCATGACCAACAGCAAAACGATCAACAGAACAGGTAACAGGCGCTTGCCCACGCTCAATCACTCAGCGCAAGTTGTAAAACGCACTGCGTCCAGGATAGACCGCCACTTCGCCCAAATCTTCTTCGATGCGCAGCAACTGGTTGTACTTGGCCATGCGGTCTGAACGGCTCATGGACCCGGTCTTGATTTGGCCGGCATTCAAGCCCACGGCGATGTCGGCAATCGTCGAGTCTTCGGTCTCGCCCGAGCGATGAGAGATGACGGCGGTGTAACCGGCGCGTTTGGCCATTTCGATGGCGGCAAAGGTTTCGGTCAAGGTGCCAATCTGGTTGATCTTGATCAGGATCGAGTTGGCAATGCCTTTGTCGATGCCTTCTTTCAAGATCTTGGTGTTGGTCACGAACAGGTCGTCACCCACAATCTGTACGTTCTTGGCCAGGCGGTCGGTCAGCACTTTCCAGCCATTCCAGTCGTTTTCAGCCATGCCGTCTTCGATGCTGATGATGGGGTATTTCGCTACCCAAGTGGCCAGCATGTCTGTCCATTGCTCGGCGCTCAGATCCAGGCCTTCACCGGACAGTTTGTACTTGCCGTCTTTGTAGAACTCGCTGGCAGCGCAATCGAGGCCGATGGCGATTTGCTCGCCGGGTGTGTAGCCCGCAGCCGTGATGGCGTCGAGCACCATCTGGATGGCCGCTTCGTGGCTTTCGATGTTGGGGGCAAAACCGCCTTCATCGCCCACCGCAACGCTCATGCCTTTGTCGTGGATGATTTTCTTCAAGGCGTGGAACACTTCAGCGCCCCAGCGCACCGCTTCGCGAAACGACGGTGCGCCCACGGGGATGATCATGAACTCTTGCAAGTCCAGGTTGTTGTTGGCGTGCGCGCCGCCGTTGATGACGTTCATCATGGGCACGGGCAATTGGTTGGCGTTCATGCCGCCAAAGTAGCGGTAGAGTGGCAAGCCGGATTCTTCGGCTGCAGCGCGGGCCACAGCCATGGACACGGCCAGCATGGCGTTGGCACCCAGGCGGCTCTTGTTGTCGGTGCCGTCCAAGTCGATCAAGGTCCGGTCCAAAAACGCTTGCTCGGAAGCGTCCAGGCCCAGCACGGCTTCGGAGATTTCGGTGTTGATGTGCTCGACAGCCTTGAGCACGCCCTTGCCGAGGTAACGTTTCATGTCGCCGTCACGCAACTCGATGGCTTCTCGGCTGCCGGTCGATGCACCCGACGGCACAGCGGCGCGGCCCATCACGCCGGATTCCAACAGCACGTCGCATTCAACGGTGGGGTTGCCACGGCTGTCGAGGATTTCACGGCCGACGATATCTACGATTGCACTCATTTTTGAACTCTTTCAAATTAAAAAAATAAAACAGGTCTTGAAAGCGCAGGGCTCAAACGCCTTCGACGGCCACCATGCGCATGATGGCGGCACCTTCGCGCGCCTCGCGGGCTTTCAGGTATTCGGGCAGTTCGTAAAAGGCCTTGGCAGCCTCGAACGAGGGGAACTTGAGGATGACAATGCGCTCCGGTGCCCAGTCGCCTTCAAGCACTTGCACCTGGCCGCCGCGCACACACACTTCGGCACCTGCCGTTTTCATGGCGGCGGTGGACCACTTTTTGTATTCTTCGTATTGGGTGGGGTTGCTCACTTGGACGTGGGCAATGATGTAACCGCTCATGAGAAGTCATCCTCTAAAAATGGGTTTTTCTTGGTCACGGCATCGAGCTGCACCAGCGTCTCGAGCAAGGCTTTCATTTTGCCCAGCGGCACCGCGTTGGGGCCATCGGACCAAGCCTCTGAGGGTTTGGGGTGTGTTTCCATGAACAGACCTGCCACGCCCACGGCCACGCCTGCACGGGCCAGCACCGGCACCATCTCGCGCGCGCCGCCGCTGCTGGTGCCTTGGCCGCCAGGCTTTTGCACCGAGTGGGTCACGTCAAACACCACCGGTGCGCCGGTCTTGCGCATTTCGGCGAGGCTGGTCATGTCGGCCACCAAGTTGTTGTAACCAAAGCTCACGCCGCGCTCGCAGGCCAAAAAGTTGTCTTCGGGCAAACCCACTTCGCGTGCAGCGGATCTGGCCTTGTCGATCACGTTTTTCATGTCCCAAGGGGCCAAAAATTGCCCCTTCTTGATGTTGACCGGCTTGCCCGACTGCGCCACAGCGCGAATGAAGTCGGTCTGTCTGCACAAAAAGGCGGGGGTTTGCAGCACATCGACCACGCTGGCCACGGTTTTGACCTGTGACTCGTCGTGCACATCGGTCAGGATGGGCACGCCAATTTGGCGGCGCACCTCGTCCAAGATCTTCAGGCCCGCGTCGAGGCCCACACCACGTTGGGTATTCCCTGAGGAGCGGTTGGCCTTGTCGAACGAGCCTTTGTAAATGAGCGGAATGCCCAGCTCCGAGCAAGCCTCTTTCAAGCGCCCCGCCACCTCAATGGACATCTCCAGACCTTCGATGGAGCAGGTGCCCGCGATCAAAAAGAAGGGGTGGTTCAGGCCAACGTCGAATCCGCAAAGTTTCATGGGGTGTCCTTTAAGTGGCGCTTCAGGCGGCTGCTTTGTGTGCTATGGCCGCCTTGACGAAGGCGTTGAACAGTGGGTGACCATCCCACGGCGTGGACTTGAATTCGGGGTGGAACTGCACGCCCACGTACCAAGGGTGCACGGTTTGCGGCAATTCGACGATCTCTGTCAAATGCTCGCGTTGCGTCAGCGCCGAGATCACCAGTCCCGCTTTGCGCAGGTCATCAAGGTAGTTCACGTTGGCTTCGTAACGGTGGCGGTGGCGTTCGGTGACCACGTCGCCATAAATTTGGTGCGCCAAGGTGCCCTTGCCCACATCAGAGCTTTGCGCGCCCAGACGCATGGTGCCGCCTAGGTCGGAGTTCTCGTCGCGCTTCTGGATGGAGCCGTCGGAATCTTTCCACTCGTTGATCAGGGCGATCACAGGGAAGGGCGTCTCGGGCTCGAACTCGGTGCTGTTGGCCTCTTTCATGCCAGCCACATGGCGTGCATATTCGATGGTGGCCACCTGCATGCCCAAGCAGATGCCGAGATAGGGCACTTGATGGGTACGTGCAAATTGCGCAGTTTCAATCTTGCCTTCCACGCCGCGCTTGCCAAAGCCGCCGGGCACCAACACGCCGTCAAAGTGGGCCAGGCTGTCCACAGTCTCGGGCGTGATGGTCTCAGAGTCGATGTGCTGGATTTTCACACGCACATGGTTGCGCATACCGGCGTGGCGCAAAGCTTCGTTGACTGACTTGTAGCTGTCGGTCAGTTCCACATATTTGCCCACCATGGCGATGGTCACTTCGCCTTTGGGGTTGTCGGTTTCATACACCAAATCGTCCCAACGCTTGAGGTTGGCTGGTGGCGTGTTCAGGCGCAGCTTGTCGCAGATCAGGCCGTCAAGCCCTTGCTCGTGCAGCACGCGGGGCACTTTGTAAATGGTGTCCACATCGGGCATGGAAATCACGCCCCAGCTTTGCACGTTGGTGAACAAAGAAATTTTTTCGCGCTCGTCGTCAGGGATGTAGCGGTCGGCCCGGCACAGCAAGGCATCCGGCTGGATGCCAATTTCGCGCAATTTTTGTACCGTGTGCTGGGTGGGCTTGGTTTTGAGCTCCCCTGCGGCCGCAATCCATGGCACATAGGTCAGGTGCACAAAGGCCGTATTGTTGGGACCCAAGCGCAAGCTGAGTTGCCGCACGGCTTCCAAAAAGGGCAAAGATTCGATGTCGCCCACCGTGCCGCCAATTTCAACGATGGCCACATCCACCGCATCGGGCGTGCCAAAACCCGCACCGCGCTTGATGAAGTCCTGGATTTCGTTGGTCACATGGGGAATGACCTGCACGGTTTTGCCCAAATAGTCGCCACGGCGCTCTTTTTCAAGCACGCTTTTGTAGATTTGGCCGGTGGTGAAATTGTTGGTTTTCTTCATCCGGGTGTTGATGAAGCGCTCGTAATGGCCCAAATCCAGGTCGGTTTCGGCGCCGTCGTCGGTGACAAACACTTCGCCATGCTGAAAGGGCGACATGGTGCCGGGGTCGACGTTGAGGTAGGGATCTAGTTTGATGAGGGTGACAGACAGGCCGCGCGATTCGAGAATGGCGGCGAGCGATGCGGAGGCGATTCCCTTGCCCAGGGAAGACACCACACCGCCGGTGACGAAGACAAATTTGGTCATGTCCAAGACGGGCACCGAAGGCACCCGGAAGGTGGAAATCGTGATTATAGACAGTCGATTTAGGGTTCTTGGCGTTTGTGACCTGTTTGAGCCCGTCATGATGCTCGGACTTGGCTGACGGGTCCCCCGCATCTGTTTGGGTTGGGCATCGCTGCGGGGCCACGAAACGCCCATGGTCAGTGGTTTGTTGTTGTGGCTTGTTGACGCTGGAGCTTGTTCACGACGGTTCTTTCCATGACAGTCCATTCAAAATGTCCATTTCAGCGCTTTTTACCCGGGTAATTTTATTTAATCCGGGTATAATTAGGGATTTTCGATTGGAAGCGTCACTTGAGTCCGCCAAGCATTGACCCATTCCCTCTTGAATTCATTGCCTTCGAAGGCAACCGTTGCTTGGCCCACGGTGGGCTGGTCCAAGTGGCTTTGCAGGTCAAGGTGGCGAGCGAAGCGCGGCCTTTGGCGCGGTTCATGGTTTTTAACGCATGCAGCAGTGAGGTGTTGGATTTGGACCTGGGGGGCACGCCACAAGAGGTGCTGAGGAGGTTGGCCTTGTCTTACCCCGCTGTGCTGGCGGGCTCTACAAAGCCTGTTGATGGCACATGGGTCACAGCAGCGCCTGCCACTGGCTCAACCATTAAATCCCCCATATTGGCCAAGTCAGGCCCTGGCCGCCCCAAGCTGGGCGTCGTGGCGCGAGAGGTGACATTGTTGCCGCGCCACTGGGCTTGGTTAAGCGGCCAGCCCGGCGGGGCTTCGGTGGCTTTGCGCAAACTGGTCGAGCAAGCCCTCAAAGAAAGCCAGTTGCAAGACCAGTGCCGCCTGTCGCAGCAGGCCACATACCGCTTCATGTCGGCCATGGCGGGTTGCCTAGAAGGCTTTGAAGAAGCAGCTCGCGCCTTGTTTGCCGCTGATCGTTTGCGCTTTGAGGCTTTGCTGACGCCTTGGCCGCAAGACATCCAAAACCATTTGCATCACTTGGCCCAAGCGGCCTGGATACCTTTAGACGCCCCCCATTCCCCGGAGTTGCCCCATGCTTGAAAAGTTCCGTTCCCGAGAGGCCGCCATGCCTTTCATCATGTTGGCCGTGTTGATCGACATGGCCGCGATTGGGGTGATCATTCCGGTTTTGCCCGCACTGGTGGGCAGTTTTTCGGTCAACCAGGCCGACCAGGCGTATTGGTATGGCGTGACGGCTGTGGCATTTGGGCTCTCCAATTTTCTGGCAGCACCCGTGCTGGGCGCTTTGTCAGACCGTTATGGGCGCAGACCGGTGCTGCTGCTGGGTTTCATGGGGCTGGGCGTGAGCTTTTTTGGCACCGCCATGAGCACCACGTTGTGGGGTTTGATTGCAGTGCGCACGCTGGGCGGCGCCATGCAGGCCAACGCGGCCATTGCCAACGCTTATGTGGCCGACATTTCTGCGCCGCAAGACCGGGCCAAGCGCTTTGGCTTGCTGGGTGCCATGATGGGCTTGGGCTTCATCGTGGGGCCGGTGATGGGTGGTTTGCTGGGGGCGATTGATCTTCATCTGCCGTTTTATGTGGCCGGGGGCCTCACTTTGCTGAACGGCTTGTATGGCTACTTTGTCCTGCCCGAGTCGCTGCCCGCCGCGCAGCGCAAAGCCTTCAGTTGGCGCTCGGCCAATCCGGCCAGTTCTTTGCGCAAGCTGGGGCAATTGAAGGGCGTTGGGCCCTTGGTGGGTGTGGTGGCGTTCAGTGCGTTGGCACAGTTTGTGTTGTACACAGTTTGGGTGCTTTACAACAGCTTCAAGTTCGGCTGGGGCCCCAGCGAAAACGGCTGGTCGCTGGCCGTGGTGGGCATGGTGGCGGTGTTGGTGCAAGGCGTCTTGATGGGCCGTTTGCTCAAGCGCTATGCCCCACCCAAGTTGGCCATCATGGGGTTGATTTCATCTGTCCTTGCTTACACGCTGTGGGGCGCAGCCACAGAAGGCTGGATGATGTACGCCGTGATTGCCTTGAACTTGCTGGGCGGTACGGTGAACGCTTCGGTGCAAAGCATGATTTCATCGGCCGCCGACAGCAAAAGCCAGGGCCAGACCATGGGCGCGGTCAGTGCGCTGAGCAGTTTGATGGCGGTGGTGGCCCCCATATTGGGAGCCCCCTTGCTGGCCATGGTGTCGCACTTGCCCCAAGGTAACTGGCGAATGGGCGCACCGTTTTTCTTTTGTGCGGTATTGCAGGTGGCATCGCTGGCGCTGGCGGTCATGCATTTGCGCAGGCACCGTCGACCTCACTGAGCCCATGTCGTGGGGGCTGCCCGCCATGATCAAGTGCTTGAAAATCCAGGCTTGCACTTGGTCGTTGGGAGGCGTTTTGTGCGTCATGTGGGTGAACAATACCGAGTTCCCGCTCTGATACATTTCCAGTCATGAGTACATTGAGTGGAAAACACATCGTTCTTGGCTTGTCGGGCGGCATCGCTGCCTTCAAATCGGCTGAGCTCTGCCGCGCTTTGGTCAAAGCGGGCGTTACTGTGCAAGTGGTGATGACCGAGGCGGCCGAGCAATTCATGACGGCCGTTACCTTGCAGGCGCTGTCAGGCAGGCGGGTTTACACCTCGCAGTGGGACCCTCGGGAAGCCAACAACATGGCCCACATCAATTTGAGCCGCGAGGCCGATGCGATTGTGGTGGCCCCGGCCAGTGCCGACTTCATGTCCAAGCTGCTTCATGGAGGTGCCGACGAGTTGCTCAGCCTCATGTGCTTGGCACGGCCGATGGACAAGGTGCCGCTGATTGTGGCCCCGGCCATGAACCGCGAAATGTGGGCCAACCCAGCCACGCAGCGCAATATGGCGCAACTCAAGGCCGACGGCATCCATGTGCTGGATGTGGGGCAGGGCGATCAGGCTTGTGGCGAAACTGGTGACGGGCGCATGCTTGAAGCCGATGAGATTCTTGAAGAACTCGAAGCTTTTTTTACGCCCAAAGTGATGGCGGGCAAGCAAGTGCTGGTCACGGCCGGGCCGACCTATGAGGCGATTGATCCGGTACGCGGCATCACCAATTTGTCGAGTGGCAAGATGGGTTTTGCCATTGCCCGTGCAGCTCGACTGGCAGGAGCCGATGTGACCTTGATCGCAGGCCCAGTCAGCCTTGCAACACCCAGAGGCGTCAAGCGGGTGGATGTGCGGTCTGCACGGCAAATGTTGGAGGCGGTGCAGCCCTATGTGGATGTGGCTCAGGTGTTCATTTCGACAGCTGCTGTGGCCGATTGGCGTCCGGCGAGTTCTGCTGATCAAAAAATCAAAAAAGATGGATCAGGAGAAACCCCCAAGATGAGTTTCGTTGAAAACTCGGATATTTTGGCCTTGGTAGCGCATTCTCCCCGTGCCGTGTCTGGTGAGTTGTTTTGTGTCGGTTTCGCTGCCGAAAGCCATGATTTGCTGGCCCATGCCTCGGCCAAGCGCATTCGCAAGGGTGTGCCGCTCTTGGTGGGCAATATTGGCCCGTCCACTTTCGGGCAAGACGACAACGCCTTGCTGCTGGTCGATGAAACAGGTGCCTACGAAATGCCGCACGCCAGCAAGCAAAAGCTGGCCGTGGACCTGATCGCCGATATCGCCACCCGTTTGAATCGTCAGGATGATTCAGGGCATGGCGTTGAGCGTTCAGCGCTCAGCGAATGAACCTCAAGCCAACGCCCAACCTCACATGAACATCGACCTCAAAATCATTGACGCCCGAATGGCCGATCAGCTCCCGGCGTATGCCACCACTGGCAGTGCAGGGCTGGATTTGCGTGCCTGTCTGGATGCCCCGTTGACCCTGCAACCCAACGCTTGGCAACTGGTGCCCACGGGCATTGCTGTTCACCTGAAAGACGCGGGGTACGCCGCCATGCTGCTGCCGCGTTCCGGTTTGGGCCACAAGCACGGCATCGTGCTGGGCAATCTGGTGGGCTTGATTGACAGTGATTACCAAGGCCAGCTGATGATCAGCGCCTGGAACCGCAGCGTCGTGCCCTTCACCATCGAGCCCATGGAACGCATCGCGCAGATGGTCATCGTGCCGGTGGTGCAGGCCAGGTTCAATGTGGTGACTGAATTTGATGCACCCAGCGAGCGCGCAGAGGGGGGTTACGGCTCGACGGGTAATAAATAAGTCCATGCGACAGCTCTGTGCTTGAGCTGCAAGGTCGCGAACCCGTGAGGATTGTCGGGGTCACCGACTTCAAACCTTGGACCCACGAGCGCCAATCCGCGTATGAGACCATGACCCTGAAGCATCAGTGAAGTGTGTGGTCCGTGGGCAAGCCTTCATCGCCCACCTCGATTTTGAAAAACCCGGTGCCGCAGCTGCCGCTGCCCACTTCGGCTTCGGTGGGCTCACGAACCGACGCCACTTTAAGACTCAAGCGCAAAGCAATGCCCGACAGCGGGTGGTTACCATCCAACACCGCATGTTCGGGATAGATTTCGGTCACGGTATAGAGCACATTGCGCGGCGCATCAGGGTTGCAGCCTGCGGGCAAGGCGGTGCCTTCAATGGTCAGGCCTTCTTCCAAGCCTTCAGGGAACAGCAAAAGGGGTTCCAGAAACAGCAGTCGCTCGTCGAAGTCACCAAAAGCGTCTTCGGGCTCCAAGTGCAGGTCGAGCTTGGCGCCTTTTTCGTGGCCTTGCAGGGCTTCTTCGATTTTGGGCAGCAAATCCTGGCCGCCAATGAAAAATTCGACGGGTTCGTCCAAGGTGTCCAGAGTTTCGCCCAGCGTGTCTTTGAGTGTCCAGGTCAGTGCGACCACAGAAGGTGTCTTGATTTCCATAGGACAATTGTCGCAGTTTGGCGGCCGGTTTTGGCCGCTTGTGCTTTGAAGAAGTCGCTCAATGTTGACTTCAAAGGAAATGATAAATGAACACAGAACAACCCTTGCCCCTGCTGGGCGGCCTGACACCCAGTCAATTCATGAAGCGCCATTGGCAGAAAAAACCTTTGCTGGTGCGCAACGCGATCCCGGGTTTTGTACCTTGTGTGGGCCGATCTGACTTGGTGGCTTTGGCGGGCGAGGAGGGGGTTGAATCGCGCCTGATCATCGACTCTGTCAAAGGCTGGAAGATGAAGCACGGCCCTTTCCCCAAACGCAGTTTGCCGCCTTTCAGTCAAAAAAAATGGACCTTTTTGGTGCAGGGCGTCGACTTGCACCACGATGGCGTGCACACGCTGATGCAGCAGTTTCGCTTTGTGCCCGATGCACGGCTTGATGATGTGATGATCAGTTACGCCAGCGATGGCGGGGGCGTTGGGCCGCACTTTGACAGCTACGATGTGTTCTTGTTGCAAGCCCATGGTCAGCGCAAATGGCGCATTGGTCGTCAAAAAGACTTCAGCCTGCAGCCGAACGTCCCGCTTAAGATTTTGCAAAACTTTGAAGCAGAAGAAGAGTTCGTGCTCAACGCCGGCGACATGCTTTACCTGCCGCCCAAATATGCCCATGACGGCGTGGCTGTGGGTGAATGCATGACCTGGTCGATCGGCTTTCGTTCTCCCCAAGAGGGCGAGTTGGCCCGTGAGTTGTTGCTTGGCTTGGCCGATGAGGCCTTTGATGGTGTGGGCCATGCCCTGTACCGAGACCCGAAACAGCCCGCAGTCAGCGCGTCCGCTGCCATGCCCCCTGATTTGGGGGAATTTGCAAGGCGGGCGATTGCCAAGGCCTTGAATGATCCCCATTTGATCGACAGCTTGTTGGGCGAATACCTGACCGAGTCCAAGGCTCAAGTGTGGTTTGACCCTCATGACGATGAGCCCGACTTGTCGGCAGGTGTGCAATTGGATCGTCGGACCAAAATGATGTACGACGAGCGTCATATTTTCATCAATGGTGAGAGTTTCCGTGTTGGGGGAAAGGATGCTGCCAATTTGCGTCATTTGGCCGATGTTCGTCAGCTGTCAGCGGGTGGATTCAAAAGCTTGAGTAAAAATGCCAAAGAAGCTTTGGCAGATTGGGCGCTCGCTGGGTGGCTTCGTCCGAAACAAAACCACTTACTTTGAACACTTTTTAAGCCTTAGCTGTCAGTTTGGTGAAGGGCAAGGGAAAATATTTAAGGGAAAACGCTATAATCAGTGGCTGAGTACAAAAGAGCTCGAGTGCTTTTGTCTCGGTCCGACATCTTCTTCAAGTTGTTGTGACAATTTCCGGAAATTGTTTTCTCATCCATTCACATATTAGGAATATCCAAATGAACAAGTCTCTCGTTCTGGCCGCCATCATCGCCGCTGCAGCTTTGTCCGCTTGCGGCAAAAAAGAAGAAGCTGCTGCTCCTGCAGCCGCACCTGCCGCTGCTGCACCAGCTCCTGCGGCTCCAGCTGCTGACGCATCTGCTGCTGCTCCTGCTGCCGCTCCTGCTTCTGACGCTTCTGCATCCAAGTAATCAAGCCCAATTTGAGCGCCTGATGCTGAATCAGGCAGCTCACAATAAAAACCCCGCGCTGCGGGGTTTTTTTATGCCTGATCAAGTCTTTGATTAACGCAATTGCGGGGCAATCAAATTCAAAATACGCTCGGCATCATCCTTGGCAGCAGGTTTGCCTTCAGAGGTCAGGATGCGAACCACGCTTTGGTCTTGTGACAAACCCGTCACGCTGATGCGGTACCGCGCCAGAGTGGACAGTTCTGTTTTGCTGCTGAACATGCGACTGAAGAAACCAGGTTGTTCGGTGGTTTTTCCAGCAGCAACATAGCGTACAAAATACAGCCCGTTGGTGCGGTCTCGGTCTTCGACCGTGAAACCACTTCGATCAAGCGCGACGCCTGTACGACGCCATGCGCGGTCGAGGTTATCGACCAAGGTGATCGATGCTTGACCTTGTGTCATGCCGATGGTGACGGCATTGCTGGCTGGATTGGCAGCTGTGGCTGCCGCTTTGGCTGCGTCTGGCGAAGTGCCAAGTTTGACCATGAGTCGGCGCAAAAACTCAATTTCCAGCTCAGGGTCGGAAGCGCGTGGTTGCCAAACTGTCTGGTCTTTTTGGGCATTCGTGTAATTTTCGGCCATGCCTCGGTGTGTGATGTAAATTTCGACACCACCCTGCGCATTGCGCTCTATCCGAGTCCTGAATTTGTCGCGTTCACCGGAGGAATACAGTGAATCGAGAACTTTACCCAAGGTTTTGCGGATAAAGTCCTGCGGAATTTTGGCGCGATTTTCAGCCCAATCCGTTTCCATAATGCCCAGTTCAGGCGAGTCGGTGACCAAAGTGAAACCGTTGCTGCTCCAAAATTCGCGCAGCGGCTCCCAAAGCTTGTCTGCAGGCATGGATGCCACCAACCAGCGTTGATTGCCTTGGCGCTCCAAGCGAACATTGCCCAAGGAGTTGGTTGCCGTACCTGCATCCACAACGCGAGAACCTGCATTTTGAAATCCGGACGCCGTAGCCGATGTGCTTTCGATGGCGTAGCGCGATTCTTTGCGCAATTGCGTCAAATCGGGGGGGACTTCAAGGGTCGGGGCTTTGGCCGCACTCTTGTAGTTGATTTTGTCCTCTTCAAGTGCTGCGCATGCGCTGAGCAGGGCCGCCAAGGACAGTATGCTGACTGTGCGCTTGAAGGGGATGCGGGAAAGGGTGCAGAAAGTGGTAGGGTTCACAAACATACTTGAGGTGCTCTTTAAATCAGGCCGGCGGCTTGGAGGGCTGCTTCAACCACCGGGTGTTGGGCCGCAGACAGTTCCGTCATGGGCAGGCGCAAAGTAGGGCCGCTGAGCCCCATTCGCTGCATGGCCCATTTGACGGGAATGGGGTTGGCTTCGACAAACAGGTTTTTGTGCACGGGCAGCAGTTGAAACTGGATGCGCATGGCTTCTTTGACATCGCCACGGGTCGCGGCCATGCACAGTTCATGCATGAGACGCGGCGCGACGTTGGCGGTCACGCTGATGTTGCCGGCTCCGCCGCACAGCATCAGAGCCACAGCGGTGGCATCGTCGCCTGAAAATACCGCAAATTCTTGGGGGACTTCACGGATGAGCCACTGAGCGCGCTCGATGTTGCTGGTGGCTTCCTTGATGCCGATGATGCCGGGCACCTGGGCCAGTCGCAGCACCGTTTCATGGTGCAAATCAGCCACGGTACGGCCTGGTACGTTGTACAAAATCACGGGCAACTCGGGCACGGCTTCGGCAATGGCTTTGAAGTGCTGGTAAAGGCCTTCTTGGGTGGGCTTGTTGTAGTAGGGCACCACTTGCAGTTGGGCGTCAGCGCCGACTTTTTGTGCAAATTTGGCCAGATTGATCGCTTCGGCGGTGGAGTTCGCGCCACAACCGGCAATGATGGGGATGCGTTTGGCCGCTTGTTCAACCGAGACAAGGATGATTTCGCAGTGCTCGTCCACGGTCACGGTGGGGGATTCCCCCGAAGTGCCGACCACCACGATGGCATCGGTGCCTTCGGTGACATGCCAGTCGATCAGTTTTCGCAAAGTGGGATAGTCCACATTGCCGTTATCAAGCATCGGTGTGATCAGGGCAGGAATGCTGCCACGGATGGGGCGAAATTCGGTGGTCATGTCAGGTGTTTCTGAGCAGGAAAAATGTTCATTCTAACGAGTGCCAGTCAACTGCATGTCTGTCAACCTTGCACGGGTACCAAGACACACAAAGGCGCGAAGCGGCCGTGGTTTCAGGCGGCTTGCAATGGCCAGCGTTCGATGGCATCGGATGGCCCGGCTCGCACGGCCACAATGCGCTGCACAAACCGGTCTGGTGAGGACTCGAAACCGTCTTCGTACGCCACGGTGCGCAAGCCTTCGGTGGCTCGCAGCAGCTCGCCGGGTTGCAGCAAAAAGTCTGGCCGCGAGGGTTTGCCCACGCTTTCATTGCCGGCTGCAAAGGTTTCGTAGATCAACACGCCGCCCGGGGCCAAGCTGCTCACGAGTGTGGGCAGCAAAGGTCGCCAAAGGTAATGGGTCACCACCACGCAGCCAAATGGTTGTCCGGCAAAAGGCCATGGGCCGTTTTCAATGTCGGCGCAAATGACCGACCCACTGGCCTGGGCCATGGCCACCGCTTCGGGGTTGCGGTCCACGCCCGTGACGCGGTGCCCGCGCGAGGCCAAAAAACGCATGTGGCGACCCGCGCCGCAAGCCACATCGAGCACGGTGCTGCCAGGGGCAATCAGGTGGGCCCAGCGTTGGACCCAGGCAGAGGGGTTTTCGGTACCGTGCATGTTCAGTCAGGAGGGAAAGTTAAAAACACGACCACAGCTGGTCGGCCAGCATCACCACCACATCGGGTTGGGCATACAGCCCGAAGGTGATGGCCAGCATCAAGGCGGCCAGCAGCCATAGGGTGCTTCGGATGTTCATGCGGTTTGGGGCGATGCACGCACGATGGGGCTCTCACGAACCGGCAGGTTCACCAGTGCGGCCAACACGCCCAGCGCAATGGACAGGTACCAAACGATGTCGTAGCTGCCGGTTTTGTCGTACAAATAGCCGCCCAGCCACACGCCCATGAAGGAGCCGATCTGGTGGCCGAAAAAGATGAAACCGCTGAGCATGGACAAATGCGCCACCCCAAAAATATGCGCCACCGCCGCGTTGGTGGGCGGCACGGTGGACAGCCACAGCAAACCCATCACAGCCGAAAAGATGTAAACGCTGGTGGGCGACAGCGGCACCAGCAAAAACAGCGTGATCGCCACTGAGCGAGAAATGTAGATGGTGGCGAGGATGTGCTTTTTCGGGATCTTTGGGCCCATGGTGCCCGCAATGTAGGTGCCCACCACGTTGAACAGGCCAATCAGGGCCAGCGCGTAACTGGCCACTTGCGGGGCCATGCCGTGGTCTTTCAGGTAGCTGGGCATGTGCACACCGATGAACACCACCTGAAAGCCGCACACAAAATAGCCCGCCATCAGCAGCTGAAAACTCGGGTACTTGAAGGCTTCTTGCAGTGACTGCAGGATGGTCTGCTCACGTTTGACTTGGCCCGGCGCGTGCAAAGCCGGCTCGCGCAGCCCCCAAGCCAGCGGAATGATGAGCACGGTGGCGGCGGCCAAAATCATCAGGGCGTTTTGCCAACCCGCTTGGCTGATCAGCATGCCTTCCACCGGCACCATCAAAAACTGCCCGAAGCTGCCGGCCGCAGCCGCAATGCCCATGGCCCACGAACGGCGCTCTGCCGGCACGTTGCGCCCGATCACGCCGTAAATCACGGCGTAGGTGGTGCCCGCCTGCGCGGTGCCAATGATGAGGCCCGTGAACAGTGCAAACATCCAGGGCGTTTGGGCCTGAGCCATGCCCACCAGCCCCAATCCGTACAGCAAGGCTCCGGCCGTGATGACGCGGAAGGCGCCAAACTTGTCGGCCAGCATGCCCGCAAAAATGCCCATGAAACCCCAGGCCAAGTTCTGGATGGCCATGGCAAAACCGAACTCCTGGCGGCCCCAACCTTGGTCTTGGGTGATGGGCTGCAGCCACAGGCCAAAGCCGTGGCGAATGCCCATGGACAGGGTCACAATGGCTGCGCCGCAAATCAGCACCTGGGTCAGGGAAAGGGGTTTGTGTTGCATCTCTTGACTTTAACCAATCTCACGCGCAACTGATGGGAATAAAAACCACTGTTTTTGCATCCAGTAAGCCCGCGCAAATCCCACTACAATCCGCCACCATGGTCACCCAAACAACTGTCAAAACCTCCAGTGAGTACTCCGAAGGCTCGATCCGCGTCTTGAAGGGCCTCGAGCCCGTCAAGCAACGCCCGGGCATGTACACCCGCACCGACAACCCGCTGCACACCATCCAGGAAGTGCTGGACAACGCCGCTGACGAGGCGCTGGCGGGTTACGGCAAAAAGATCAAAGTCATCCTGCACTTGGATGGCTCGGTCAGTATCGAGGACGATGGCCGGGGCATTCCCTTTGGCATGCACCCTGAAGAAAAGGCCCCAGTGATCGAGCTGGTCTTCACCCGATTGCATGCGGGTGGCAAGTTTGACAAGGGCAAGGGCGGGGCCTACAGCTTCTCGGGTGGTTTGCACGGCGTGGGCGTTTCGGTGACGAACGCGCTGTCCAAGCGCCTGGAGGCCACCAGTTACCGCGAAGGCCAAGTGGCGACGCTGGTGTTCTCGGGCGGCGACGTGACCGAGCCGTTGGTCACCCGCAAGTCGGGCGAAGGCGACCGCAAGCAAGGCACCACGGTGCGCGCCTGGCCCGACGGCAAGTATTTCGAGTCCAGCGCCCTGCCAATGAACGAGCTGACGCACCTGCTGCGCAGCAAAGCCGTGCTCATGCCGGGCGTGACGGTGACTTTGGTGAATGAAAAAACCAAAGAAACCCAGCAGTGGCAATACAAAGCCGGTTTGCGCGACTACCTGACCCAATCGCTCAACGGCGACCCGGTCATTCCGCTGTTTGAAGGCGAGGGCTTTGCCGATGCGAACCACGACAGCTTTGCCGAAGGCGAGGGCGCTTCGTGGGCTGTGGCCTTCACCGAAGACGGCGCTCCGGTGCGCGAAAGCTACGTCAACCTGATCCCGACCAGCGCAGGCGGCACGCACGACAGCGGCTTGCGCGACGGCCTGTTCACGGCGGTCAAGAGCTTCATCGAGCTTCACGGCCTGCTGCCCAAAGGCGTCAAGCTCATGCCCGAAGACGTGTTCGCTCGCGCCAGCTATGTGCTGAGCGCCAAGGTGCTGGACCCGCAATTCCAGGGCCAGATCAAGGAACGCCTGAACTCGCGCGACGCGGTGCGTCTGGTGTCCAGCTTTGTGCGCCCGGCGCTCGAACTCTGGCTCAACGAGCATGTGGACTACGGCAAAAAGCTGGCCGAGCTGGCCATCAAGGCCGCGCAAACCCGCCAGAAAGCGGGCCAGAAGGTTGAAAAGCGCAAGAGCTCCGGTGTGGCTGTGCTGCCCGGCAAGCTGACCGATTGCGAGAGCAAAGACATCTTGCACAACGAGGTGTTTCTGGTCGAGGGCGACTCGGCCGGCGGCAGCGCCAAGATGGGACGCAACAAAGAGTGCCAGGCCATCTTGCCCCTGCGCGGCAAGGTGCTCAACACTTGGGAAGTCGACCGCGACCGCTTGTTTGCCAACAACGAAATCCACGACATTTCGGTGGCCATCGGCGTGGACCCACACGGGCCGAACGACAACCCCGACCTGAGCAACCTGCGCTACGGCAAGGTCTGTATCTTGTCGGATGCGGACGTGGACGGCTCGCACATCCAGGTCTTGCTGCTGACCTTGTTCTTCCGCCATTTCCCCAAGCTGATCGAAGCGGGTCACCTGTATGTGGCGCGGCCGCCGCTGTTCCGTGTCGATGCACCGGCGCGTGGCAAAAAGCCCGCGTCCAAAGCCTATGCGCTGGATGACGGCGAGCTCACCGCCATCATCGACAAGCTGCGCAAAGATGGCGTGAAAGAAGGCGGCTGGAGCATCAGCCGCTTCAAGGGCTTGGGTGAGATGAGCGCTGAGCAGCTGTGGGACACCACGCTCAACCCCGACACGCGCCGCCTGCTGCCCATCCAGCTGGGGCCGCTCGATAACGCCGGGACTGAAAACCTGATGATGCAACTGATGGGCAAAGGCGAAGCCGCCGCCCGCCGCGAGCTGATGGAACTGCACGGCGACTCGATTGAGATCGATGTGTAAATCGGTGTCAATTCTTACCTAGTAATACAATGCAATGGTGCTCTCACCAGCACCCAGATCAACCCGGAGGTCAACCATGCTTTCCACACTGACCAGTAAAGGCCAAGTCACCATTCCGCAAGCCCTGCGCCAGCAATTGGGCTTGATGCCGGGGCAAGCGGTGTCGTTTGACCTCAGCGCCGACGCCACTTGTATCACCTTGCGCCCCGCAGTACCTGCCAAAAAGTCGCCCCAACCGGGCTTTGGTATGGTCAAAGTCAAGGGGGCGCATGTGGCTGCCGATTGGGATGCGGCCCAAGCGCTCAAGCCATGAAGCAACGCACCGCGCAGCTGAAGGCGTTGGACACCAATGTGTTGGCGCGTTATTACGTGCAGGCCGAGCAAACCGATGCCGCCACGGCGCTCCAATGTGAGCATGCCCGTGCCTTGCTGGAGAGTGGCAAACCCCTCTTCGTGGCCACGACCGTGGCCTTGGAGTTGGAGTGGGTTTTGCGTGGGTTCTACAAACTGGAGGCACGCACAGTGGCCAAGGTGTTCAACCACTTGCTCAGCATGCCCCAGGTGCAAATGCAAGACCGTCAAGCCTTGCAAAGTGCCTGCGATGCCTTGAGCCAAGGTTTCGACTTTGCCGATGCCTTGCACCACGCCAGCAGCCGCCATTGCGATGCGCTGGTCACCTTTGATGCCAAAGGCTTTGCCAAGCGGGCCACTGCAAAATGTTGGGTGCCCAAGGTGCTCGTTCCTTAATCCCTGAGCTTCAATCGCCCATGACTTTGGCTGACCAACTGCGCATTGAATTGCGCGATTTCAAACCCCTCATCTACCGCGATGTGCCCAGACTCTTGCGCCTGATCCAGTCCATCCCCTCACTCAAGGCCGAGCCTTTCAAACGCTGGCTGGCCAAGGTGGGCCATGAGCGCATAAGCGGTGTTGAAAAAGCGGAAAAATTCGCGCTGCTGACCAAAAGCATTGACCAAAAATGGACGGGCTTGAGCGTGCAGGCGCACAAGTGATGGGCAGTCATTTTTTGCCAACTCGCAAATCGATGTCTGCCTAATTCCTCCCAACACCTGAACGCAAACCCAAGAACTTGCACAAAAAATGACCGATTTGCTGACCCCTGAAGCTTCACTGCAACCCGCGTCACCTGAAGGCGACCACCTGGGCGCCTATGCCCAGCGTGCCTACCTCGAATACGCGCTGTCCGTCGTCAAAGGCCGCGCTTTGCCCGATGTGTGCGACGGCCAAAAGCCGGTGCAGCGGCGCATTTTGTATTCGATGGACCGCATGGGTTTGTCGTACAGCGGTCCGAACAACAACACCGCCGCCAAGCCCGTCAAAAGCGCCCGTGTGGTCGGCGATGTGCTGGGCCGCTACCACCCGCACGGCGACACAGCCGCCTACGACGCACTGGTGCGCATGGCGCAAGATTTTTCGCAGCGCTACCCGCTGATCGACGGCCAAGGCAACTTTGGCTCGCGCGATGGCGACGGTGCGGCCGCCATGCGTTACACCGAAGCGCGTTTGTCCCGCATTACCAGCTTGCTGCTCGATGAGATCGACATGGGCACGGTGGACTTCATCCCCAACTACGACGGCTCCACCGAAGAGCCGCGCCAGCTGCCCGCCCGCTTGCCTTTTAGCCTGCTCAATGGTGCCAGCGGCATCGCCGTGGGCCTGGCCACCGAAATCCCCAGCCACAACCTGCGCGAAGTGGCCGACGCCTGCGTGGCGCTGATCAAGAACGACAAGCTGAGTGACAGCGAGTTGATGGCCATCATCCCCGGCCCGGACTACCCCGGTGGTGGCCAGATCATCAGCCCGGCCAGCGATATTGCCGACGCTTACCGCACCGGTCGCGGAAGCCTCAAAGTGCGAGCCCGCTGGAAGATCGAAGAACTCGCTCGTGGGCAGTGGCAACTGGTCGTGACCGAGTTGCCGCAAGGCGTCAGCTCGCAGCGCGTGCTCGAAGAAATCGAAGAGCTGACAAACCCCAAAGTCAAAGCCGGTAAAAAAGCGCTCAGCACCGACCAAATGCAGTTGAAAGCCAGCATGCTGGCGGTGCTGGATGTGGTGCGCGACGAATCGAGCAAAGACGCCGCTGTCCGCCTGGTGTTCGAGCCCAAGACCAGCCGCATCGAGCAGCAAGAACTCATCACCGCACTGCTGGCCCACACCAGCCTAGAGACCTCGGCCCCGATCAACATGACCTCGGTGGGCATCGACGGCAAACCGATTCAAAAGTCCTTGCGCCAGATGCTGGTTGAGTGGGTCACTTTCCGCCAAATCACCATCACCCGACGCAGCCAGCACCGCTTGAACAAAGTGATGGACCGCATCCACATTCTGGAAGGCCGTCAGCTGGTGTTGCTCAACATCGACGAGGTGATCCGCATCATCCGCCAAAGCGATGAGCCCAAGCCGGCGCTGATCGAGTTTTTCAAACTCAGCGACCGCCAGGCCGAAGACATCCTTGAGATTCGCCTGCGCCAACTGGCGCGACTTGAGGCCATCAAGATCGAGCAAGAGTTGAGCGAACTGCGTGGTGAGCAGGGCAAGCTCGAAGAAATTTTGGGCAGCCCCGCCGCGCTGCGCCGCTTGATGGTCAAGGAGATCGAACAGGACGCCAAGACCTTTGCCGACCCGCGCCGCACGCTGATCCAGGAAGAGAAAAAAGCCATCGCCGAAGTCAAGGTGGTGGACGAACCCGTGACGGTGGTCGTGTCGGAAAAAGGCTGGGTACGCGCCCGCACCGGTCACGGCCACGATGCCACGAGCTTTGCCTTCAAAGCGGGCGACGGCCTGTATGGCACTTTTGAATGCCGCACGGTGGACACGCTCATCATCATGGGCAGTAATGGCCGCGTGTACAGCGTGCCTGTGGCCACACTGCCGGGTGCTCGCGGCGACGGCCAGCCGGTGACCACGCTCATCGAGCTGGAACCCACCACGCAAATCGCCCACTACTTTGCAGGCCCGGCCAACGCCATGCTGCTGCTCAGCGGCTCGGGCGGTTACGGCTTCATGGCCTCGGTCGAGAACATGGTTTCGCGCAACAAAGCGGGCAAGGCCTTCATCAGCCTGGGCGAGGGCGAAACCGTCTGCGCCCCCAGCCATGTGAGCGGCTCCAGCGCCACCGTGCCTGCCGACAAGTCAGCCATGCCCGCAGCCACCAGCGTCTGCTGCGCCAGCACGGGTGGCCGTGTGTTGACGTTTGAGATCACCGAACTCAAGACCATGGAAAAAGGCGGCCGTGGCCTGATGCTCATCGACCTGGAAGCCAAAGACACTTTGGCAGGCGCGGCGGCCTACACCCGCAGCATCAAGATCGAGGGCATTGGCCGGGGCGGCAAAGAGCGCGAAGAAACGCTCGAAATCCGCAGCCTGAACAACGCCAAAACCGCCCGCGCCAAAAAAGGCAAAGTGGCAGACTTGGGCTTCAAGCCCAATCGGGTGACGCGGGTGGAGTGATGCTTTTTTAAGCACTGGCCGCCAGCCCTTACCCGGCGGGCCTTTGCCGGCTTGTCCCTGCACTTGTCCACAGCTTTGGACACGGTGTTTGGGGACAGATCGTGGGTACCACTTGTTCTAGAAATCACGCCATGTGCAACCAGCGGCCTTTCGCGTACGGGTACCCATGCGGCGTTGAATGTAATGACCGCATCGGTTGGCCCGCTCTTTCAGGTGAGGCTTTTGGGGTGTTTTGTGGTCGTCAAGATGGTCATGAGTTGAAGCTTTCAAACTTCTTAAGGGGTGCCCCAAGCCTTGATGCAGGTCAGGAGTTGCCCCGCTGATTAGGCAATCCTGATCCGCTTCACAAAAGATCAATTGACCATGACCAATTTGCCTTTGACACTGCGTGAGCCCATCAGTGTGTAAGCTGCTTTGAGTTCGCTCATGGGCAAAGTGCGATCTATGACAGGTTTGATTTTTCCTTGGGCGTACCATTGACTCAATTCAACCATCATCGCCGCATTTGCCTGGGGTTCGCGTCGAGCGAAATCACCCCAAAAAACACCAACCAGTGAAGCACCTTTGAGCAAGGGCAGATTCAAGGGCAACGAAGGAATGGGTCCCCCCGCAAAGCCTACAACCAAATAACGACCGCGCCACGCAATCGATCGAAAAGCTGGTTCTGCGAGTTCGCCCCCAACAGGGTCGTAGATCACATCTGGCCCACGTCCCTGTGTGAGTTCTTTCAAAGCTTCACGCAAGTTTTGTTGGCTGTAGTTGATGGTCTCATCTGCCCCTAATGAGGAGCACAAAGCGCATTTTTCATCGGTGGACGCCGCCGCAATGACTTTGGCCCCCATGGCTTTTGCAATCTGAATGGCCGCTGTGCCAACGCCGCCTGCGGCACCCAAAATCAACACGGTTTCGCCTGTTTTCAGCTGCGCACGGTCGACCAGGGCATGGTGCGAGGTTGCATAGGTCATGATGAATGCGGCACCATCGGTGGCCGAAAACCCATCCGGCAAGGGCAGGCACAACTTTGACGGTGCCAATGTGTGTGTTGCAAATCCCCCGGTGCCAGATAGACAAGCAACCGTTTGTCCCACGACAAGATGCTTGACATCCTCACCCACAGCCTCAATGGTGCCTGCATATTCTGAACCCGGCACAAACGGCAGTTCGGGCTTCATTTGGTATTTGTTTTGCACAATCAAAAGGTCCGGAAAATTCAGGCTTGCTGCTTGAATTCGAATCAGCACCTGGCCTGGGCCCGGTTGTGGCGTGGGCAGCTCTTTCCAGTTCAGGGCATCGACCCCCACAGGGTTTTCACATAGCCATGCTTGCATTCAATTACTCCAGATCTTCAAGTTCAATAAGGCTGCTGATCTTAGGTAATGGAGCGTATTGTTTTGTGTCCCCCTAGCGACCCCGGGTTGGAGTACCCTGTCACACACCAATTTGAGACCCATGTCAGTAGCGGGCCTACAATGGTTCATCCTCAAAAAATTCATATGAAAATCCTGATTTCAAACGACGATGGTTTCCGAGCCGAGGGCATTGTGGCTTTGTATGAATCCTTGAAAAAAATCGCAGATGTCGAGGTCGTTGCGCCTGAACACAACAACAGTGCCAAATCCAACGCCTTGACTTTGCACACCCCCCTTTATGTGAACCGTGCCGAAAATGGCTTCCGATACGTCAACGGAACTCCTGCCGATTGCGTGCACATTGCACTTACGGGCTTGTTGGATTACCGGCCGGATCTGGTGATTTCAGGCATCAACAACGGTGCAAACATGGGGGACGACACGCTTTACTCGGGAACGGTTGGGGCTGCCATGGAGGGCTATCTTTTTGGTATTCCAGCGATCGCTGTTTCACAAATCAACAAGGGCTGGGAACACCTGGGTGCTGCAGCCCACACAGTGCAGACCTTGGTGCAAAAGATGATGATCGGGGACTTGCATGCACACCAGCCTTGGCTTTTGAACGTGAATATTCCCAATTTGCCTCTGGATCAGATCAAGCCGCCCATTGTTTGTCGTTTGGGGCGTCGGCATGCTGCCGAACCCGTCATCACGCAGGTCGATCCTCGAGGTCAAACCATGTACTGGATTGGCAATGCCGGTTCGGCCATGGACGACAGTGAGGGAACGGATTTTCATGCAGCACACATGGGGCATGTGGTTGTGACGCCTCTGAAAGTTGACCTGACTGAGCATGACCATCTGTCTTCTTGGTCTCAGTCCTTTAACAGTCTGTTTCATCGGTCAACGACGACATGAAAGAGCGTCCGGCTTTTCCCGCCAAGTGGCGCTCTGCTGGAGACTCTGAACCCGATCAGGGACGTCCGTTGGCCCCCAAACTGCGCCCCATCCCCGTGGAGCGCCATCTTTCATCAAATTCAGGGGCCGCATCCCCGAATTTGCGACCTCAATCGCTCAATTTCGCGCACCAGGCCTTTCCCGTTTCTACGGGTCTGGGTCTTGATTCCAGCACAGTCCGAGCCAAAATGGTGAGCAAGCTGGCACAGCAAGGTGTGCAAGATCCTTGGGTGCTGCAGTCCATGGGCCGTGTTGACAGGCACCTTTTTGTGGCGTCGGCATTGGCCAACCAAGCCTACGAAGACACCAGTTTGCCCATTGGTTTTGGGCAAACTATTTCTAAACCCAATGTGGTTGCACGCATGATCGAGCTGTTGCGTCATGGCGCAAATGGGCGTCTGGGTCGGGTGTTGGAAATTGGGACCGGTTGTGGTTACCAAGCTGCAGTCCTTAGCCACCTGGCCAGCGAGGTGTACAGCATCGAGCGCGTTCGTGGTTTGCATGAACAAGCCAAAGAGCATCTGCGGACCTTTCGTTTACCGAACGTTCACTTGATTTTTGGGGATGGCATTCAGGGTTATCCCAAGGGTGCCCCCTATGCAGGGATTATTTCTGCGGCAGGTGGTGACCAAGTGCCCTCCACATGGTTGGATCAGTTGGCTGTTGGCGCCCGCTTGGTGGCCCCAACCATGACGCCAGCGGGTCACCAGGCATTGCTGGTTGTTCTGAAAACGGCTTCAGGCTATGAAAGGCAGGTTTTGGAGGCTGTTCACTTTGTTCCTCTAAAATCAGGTGTCGAATGAATGATTGAGCTCTGATGATATTCAACGCCTTACCCCGCCGATTCTGGACCTGTCTGACCGCTTTGATTCTGGTCGGATGCTCAGCCGCGCCACGCGCACCCGCACCTGTTGAGGACCGCATGCAGGGCGTCACTGTCAGAAGTGCACCCGTTCCTGCGGTGGTTGTGGCGACTTTGCCCGGTGCCGAAAATGCGGGAAAACCGGGTTACTACACCGTACAAAAAGGTGACACCCTGACACGTGTTGCTCTGGACCATGGTCAGTCTTGGCGTGATTTGGTGCGTTGGAACAGTTTGTCCAATGCCCACCTGATCGAGGTGGGTCAGGTTCTGCGCGTCGTGCCACCGGGCTCTTCTGTGGAAACCAAAGGTGTTGTGGTTCAACCCATCAGCGGCAGTGCCGAAGTTGTACCCAGCAAGCCTGCTGCCTCTTCCCCGTTGCCTGCGGCAGGCACCAGTTCGAGCACTGCAGTGGCCAATGACGATGGATTGGGGTTCATCTGGCCTGCCAGCGGAAACTTACTGGCCGGTTTTGACGATGTGAAAAACAAGGGTCTTGACATTGCCGGAAAAGCGGGTGATCCGGTCTTGGCCGCCGCAGACGGCCATGTTGTGTACGCGGGTGCGGGTTTGCGCGGTTACGGCAACTTGATCATCTTGAAGCACAACAACACTTTTTTGAGTGCATACGCCCACAACCAAGCCTTGTTGGTCAAGGAAGACCAAAAAGTCAACAAGGGGCAAAAAATCGCTGAGATGGGCAAAACCGACGCTGATCGCGTCAAACTCCATTTCGAGATTCGTCGTCAAGGAAAACCTGTCGATCCAGCCAAGTATTTGCCAAGTCGCTGAAGCGATTCGCGCCCTGACATGCCTCAAAGACGTCAATCTTTGCCGTGACAGCAAAGTCGATGTGGTCACAGCAGCTCATTTCCTTTCTTGCTTGGTCCTGGTGTTTCACACCAAAAGTATGACCTAGCCCGCCTCTAGCGGGTACCACACCCTGAGACAATCAGTGCATGAGCGAACCAGACATTTCACTATCCCAAGCCCACGCCGACGAACCCAGCCATTCCAGCGCAGACCTTCCAGAAGGTTGGCTGCGTGTCGGCTCCCTGGACATGGATGCTCAAGGCATCGCCCGCAAACCTGACGGCAAAGTTGTCTTCATTGAAGGTGCTTTGCCCTTTGAGTTGGTGTCGGTCAACGTGCACCGTAAAAAGAACAATTGGGAGCAGGGTACTGTCACGCAGATTCACCACGAGTCCTCCCAACGTGTACGTCCAGGTTGCCCAAATTTTGGATTGCATGCCGGGGCTTGCGGCGGCTGCAAGATGCAGCATCTGGAGGCTTCCGCACAGGTGGCCATCAAACAACGGGTGCTTGAAGACAACCTCTGGCATTTGGCCAAGG
This sequence comes from Comamonadaceae bacterium, assembly GCA_027486555.1. Lineage (GTDB taxonomy): Bacteria > Pseudomonadota > Gammaproteobacteria > Burkholderiales > Burkholderiaceae_C > Limnohabitans_A. Next base: position 11,630 of record JAIXOX010000122.1, on the reverse strand, counting down.
TCAAGCCAGAAACGCTGCTGCGCCCCATTGAGGGTCCAACTTGGGGCTATCGTTACCGCGCCCGTTTGTCCGTGCGCTATGTGATCAAAAAAGGAGAAGTACTGATCGGTTTCCATGAGCGCAAAAGCCGTTACATCGCCGACATGAAAGTCTGTCCGGTCCTGCCGCCCCATGTCAGCCGCATGCTTGTGCCTTTGCGGGTGCTGATTGGTCAGATGGAGGCGCGCGAAACCTTGCCTCAGCTTGAATTGGCCTGCGGTGACGCTCTAACGGCCATGGTGCTGCGCCACATGGTGCCTTTGAGCGAGGGTGACAAAGCCTTGCTCAGGGCTTTTGCTGTCGAGCACCAAGTCCAGTGGTGGTTGCAGTCCAAAGGTCCGGACACGGTGCAATTACTGGACGAGGGTGGGGCGCAACTCAGTTATGGCTTGCCCGACTTTGGCATCACCATGCCCTTCAGACCCACCGACTTTACCCAAGTCAACCCCTTCATCAACCGGGTGCTCGTGGCTCGCGCGCTTCGCCTGTTGCAAGCACAGAAAAACGAGCGGGTGATCGACTGGTTTTGCGGTTTGGGCAACTTCACCTTGCCGCTCGCCACGCAAGCGGGCGAGGTGTTGGGCATTGAAGGGGCCGAGACCTTGGTCGCGCGTTCACGCGAGAACTACGCCTGTAACCAAACCGCACGGCCTGAGAGCCAGGCCTTGGCCCCAACTCAGTTTGTGGCGCGTAACCTGTTCGAGATGACGCCCGACATGCTGGTGGCCGATGGCACAGCCGACAAATGGCTGGTGGACCCGCCGCGTGAAGGCGCTTTTGCCTTGACCAAAGCGCTTGCCGAGCTGAACGAAAGCCACGGGCTTCGTCAAGGCTGGACACCGCCAAAACGGATTGTCTATGTGAGCTGCAACCCCGCCACACTGGCTCGGGATGCCGGTATCTTGGTGCACCGAGCCGGTTACCGCTGCGTGGCCGCAGGAGTGATCAACATGTTTGCGCACACGGCGCATGTGGAAAGCATGGCGGTGTTCGACTTGGTCTGATGCTTCTTGGCAGGTTGCATACCTCTGCCAAGACAAGGACCTACACAAGCAAAAAGGCTCCCGAAGGAGCCTTTTTTACGGATTGGATACAGAAAGAAATCAGTCTTTTTCGCCACCCACGATGCCCAGCAAGGCCAGCAAGCTTTGGAATACGTTGAAGATGTCCATGTACAGGGCCAATGTGGCACTGATGTAGTTGGTTTCGCCGCCATCGATGATCTGCTTGAGGTCATACAACATGTAAGCGCTGAAAATGCCGATGGCCATGACCGAGATCACCATCATGCCCACGGTTGAGCCAATAAACACATTGATGATGCCACCGATCATGATGGCCAAGGCCCCCACAAACAGCCATTTGGACATGCCCGACAGGTCACGCTTGATGGTGCTGGCCAAGCTGGCCATGACAAAGAACACACCGGCAGTGCCAGCAAAGGCGGTCATGATCAACTCGGAGCCATTCTTGAAACCCAGCACCATGGCGATCATGCGAGACAGCATCAAGCCCATGAAGAAGGTGAAGGCCAGCAACACGGGAACGCCTGCTGCAGAGTTTTTGGTTTTTTCGATGGCGAACATGAAGCCAAAAGCGCCGGCCATAAAAACGATCAGGCCCACGCCGCCTGAAAGCGAACGCGTGATGCCAGTTGCCACGCCCAGCCAGGCGCCCAGAACGGTGGGCAGCAGGCTCAAGGCCAACAGCCAATAAGTGTTGCGCAGAACGCGATTGCGTGCCGCAATGTCCACCTGGCCCCAGCCGGTGGAATTGAGTGTTTGAAGGTCGCTCATGGTGTATCTCCTGTGCCTGATTAAAGGTGTTCTTATTTTAGGGGACGCTCACTGGCTTTGACCAGAGCTCAAGGATCTCCGTCGTTCGATGGGGTTATCTGGGTGTTTCAGTTTTGCGTGGAAGTGAGCAATCGGGTGTGCGTGCCCGTGTATGCTCATGCTTTTATTTTTAAGACTGCATCAATTTATGCAAACACAAGCCATTCTTGAACTTTCCGATGTCAAAGCCATTGCTGCTGCTGCTGAAGCAGAAGCCCTCCAAAACAACTGGGCAGTGAGCATTGCCATTGTGGATGCCGGTGGCCACTTGTTGCACTTTGCCCGTTTGGACGGCGCAGCACCCGTTTCATCGCACATTGCCCCCGCAAAAGCCCGCACGGCTGCTTTGGGTCGTCGCGAGTCCAAGGTTTATGAAGACGTCATCAACGGTGGGCGCGTGTCTTTTTTGTCGGCTCCAACCATTGAAGGCATGCTTGAAGGTGGTGTACCGATCATGAAAGACGGTTTCTGCCTTGGCGCTGTGGGCGTGAGTGGAGTCAAATCGACAGAAGATGCACAAATCGCCAAAGTCGGTATTGCGGCCGTTGGTTTGTGATTTTTCGACGTTTCGTTCGCTGAGGATGACCATGCCCTTGATGGGGCTGGATCTGCCCAGAAACCACAAAAAAAGCCGCTGAAAAGCGGCTTTTTTGCTGACTGGCACGGCAGATCAGTACAGGTCGAGCACGGCACCTTTGCTGGCGCTCGAAGCGTTGAAGGCAAACTTGGCCTGCACGCCACGTGTGTAACGGGGCTCGGGGGCTCTCCAGCCTTCACGGCGCTTGGCAATTTCGGCCTCGGGCACGTTCAGCTCAAGCACCAATTTGTGCGCATCAATGGTGATGCTGTCGCCTTCATTCACAAACGCGATGGTGCCGCCGGCTGCCGCTTCGGGGGCGACGTGGCCCACCACCATGCCCCAGGTGCCACCAGAAAAACGGCCGTCGGTGATCAGGCCCACGCTTTCACCCAAGCCAGCACCGATCAGCGCGCCCGTGGGAGCCAGCATTTCGGGCATGCCGGGGCCGCCTTTGGGGCCGAGGTAACGCAAGACCATCACGTCGCCGGCCTTGATCTTGCCCGCCAAGATGGCTTCCAGGGCCGATTGCTCGTCGTCGAACACGCGGGCTGGACCGGTGATGACCGGGTTTTTCAGGCCAGTGATCTTGGCCACAGCGCCTTCGGGTGACAGGTTGCCCTTGAGGATGGCCAAGTGGCCTTGCTTGTACATGGCGTTGTCGATGGTGTGGATCACGCTTTGCTCGGGTGGCGCGTCGGGCACATTTTTGAGCACCTCGGCAATGGTCTGGCCGGTGATGGTGATGCAATCGCCGTGCAGCAAACCCGCGTTGAGCAAAATCTTCATGACTTGCGGAATGCCGCCGGCCACATGCAGGTCCACAGCCAAAGCTTTCCCGCTGGGTTTCAGGTCGCACAACACTGGGGTGCGCTGGCGAATGCGTTCGAAGTCGTCGATGGTCCATTCCACGCCTGCGCAGTGCGCAATCGCCAAAAAGTGCAGCACCGCATTGGTGGAGCCGCCGGTGGCCATGATCACGGCCACAGCGTTCTCAATGGACTTGCGGGTCACGATGTCGCGCGGCTTGATGCCTTTGCGGATGGCTTCCACCAAAACGCGGGCAGATTCTTTGGCCGACTCGACTTTTTCGTCGTGCACGTTGGCCATGGTGGAGGAGTAGGGCAAGGAGATGCCCAGCGCTTCGAAAGCAGACGACATGGTGTTGGCGGTGTACATGCCGCCGCAAGAACCAGTGCCGGGGATGGCGCGCTTTTCGATTTCGAGCAGGTCTTCGTCGCTCAACTTGCCTGCGGCGTTCTCGCCCACAGCCTCAAACACGCTCACGATGTTCAGGTCTTTGCCTTGGTAACGGCCCGGCAAAATGGTGCCGCCGTACACGTAAATGGCCGGAACGTTGGCGCGCAGCATGCCCATCAGGCCGCCGGGCATGTTCTTGTCGCAACCGCCCACCACCAGCACGCCGTCCATCCACTGGCCTTGCACGCAGGTTTCCACACAGTCGGCGATCACCTCGCGTGAAACCAGCGAGTACTTCATGCCCTCGGTGCCCATGGCCATGCCGTCCGAAATGGTGGGGGTGCCAAAGACTTGGGCGTTGCCACCGGCGGCTTCGATGCCCTCAATGGCGGCATCGGCCAGCTTTTGCAGACCGCTGTTGCAGGGGGTGATGGTGCTGTGACCGTTGGCCACGCCCACCATGGGTTTGACGAAATCGCTCTGTTCATAGCCCATGGCGTAGTACATCGACCGGTTGGGGGCGCGGGATTTGCCCTCGGTGATGTTGGCGCTGCGGCTGTTGATGGGGGTGATCGGGATGATTTTGTCGCTCATGGTGTTGTCCTTCAGGGGCCAAAAGATAGTTTTCGATTTTAACGGCGATGCCCTGCGGCAACCTGTCTTGTGTGTCACATGATGCGTGCACAATCCGGGCATGCTGATTCATCCTCAAATTGATCCCATCGCCCTGCAATTGGGCCCCTTGGCCATCCATTGGTACGGCCTGACCTATTTGGCCGCTTTTGGCCTGTTTTTCTGGTTGGGTACACGGCGTCTGGGTCAGGCGCCCTTCAAACACCTGCCGCAATGGCAAAAACGCGATGTCGAGGACATTCTGTTTTTGGGGGTTTTAGGGGTGATTTTGGGTGGTCGCGTGGGTTATTGCCTGTTTTACAAACCGGCTTACTACCTGTCAAACCCGCTCGAAATCCTGGCGGTCTGGCAAGGCGGCATGAGTTTTCATGGCGGCTTGTTGGGGGTCATTGTGGCCATGCTGTGGTTCGCACGCAGCCGACAGCGCTCTTTTTTGCAGGTCATGGACTTTGTCGCACCGTGTGTCCCTACCGGTCTTGCAGCCGGTCGGGTGGGCAATTTCCTCAACGGCGAGCTTTGGGGGCGGGTGGCCGATCCCTATTTGCCGTGGGGCATGGTGTTCCGAGGGGCTGGCGATTTGCCGCGCCATCCGTCGCAGCTGTACCAAATTGCGTTGGAAGGCTTGTTGCTGTTTGTGCTCTTGTGGTGGTTTGCAAGAAAAGATCGACCCACGGGACAAGTGTCGGCAGTCTTTTTGATGGGTTATGGCTTCTTAAGGTTTGTGGCCGAGTTTTTCCGCGAACCTGATGCGCATCTGGGCCTGTTGAGCCTTGGCATGAGCATGGGTCAGTGGTTGTGCGTGCCGATGATGCTGGGGGGGGCGGTGTTGTGGATCATCGCAGCGAAAAAAAAGTTTTGATGCCTGCCGGGTGCTGACACCTTCGGGTCAGTCCCTAGCGCCGAAATCCTTCAGGATGAAGTAATTTCAACTTTGAAGGATGTGGCCCATGACCATGCCGCGCAGACATTTCTGGCTTGCTGCTTTTTCCACCCTTTTGCTAGGCGCTTGCTCGGGCACGCTGCCTACAGGCGAGGTGTCCCGGCCTCCGGTGGTGTTTGTGCATGGCAATGGCGACACGGCGGCCCTTTGGCAAAGTACGTTGTGGCGGTTCGAGTCCAACGGTTGGCCGCGAGCGCGATTGCACGCCATTGATCTGCCGTACCCCTTGGCGCGGGATGCCGACAACAAGCCACAAGTGGGCCGCACCTCCGCAGATGAGCACATGGCCTTTTTACGCCAGGAAGTTCAAGCCGTCTTGCAGCGCACAGGCGCTCGGCAGGTGGTGTTGGTGGGCAATTCGCGTGGCGGCAACGCCATTCGCCATTTCATTTGCAACGGAGGAGGCCAGCCGCTGGTCAGCCACGCGGTGCTGGGCGGCACGCCCAACCACGGTGTGCAGGCCATTGCTGGCTACAACGAAGCCAATGAATTTTCTGGCACAGGTCCTTTTTTGAGTCAGCTCAATGCACCCAAGAATGCGCAAGGCGACGAGGTGTGCGGCCCTGCCAAATGGCTGACCATCCGATCGGACAACAACGACAAATTTGCCCAGCCCGATGGCCTTTGGATTGGCATGAAAGGCAAAGCGACCAACGTGACTTTTGCAGGCCCGGAACTCAAAGGGGCGACCAACTTGGTGATTCCCAAAATTGACCACCGAGAAACCTCTTACTCAGCGGCGGCTTTTGAGGCCACTTACCGTTTCATCACCGGGCAAGCGCCCCAAGTGCTCATCCGACCTGAAACCGCGATGGTGCTGAACGGCAAATTGGTCGGCTTGGGCTTGAATCCGCAGGACCCCAAAAGCGGCAACTACTCAAACAACTTGCCCTTGACGGGCGCAAGTCTGACGGTGTATGCGGTGGACCCCCTCACCGGCCTGCGCCAGGGCGCTGCCGTGCACCGCAAAACCGCAGGTGCCGATGGCCTGTGGGGGCCGTTCAAAGCGCAGGCGCAAACGGCTTATGAGTTTGTCATCGAGGCACAAGGCTATGCCACCACCCACATTTACCGCAGCCCGTTTCCTCGCTCCAGCGACATCGTGCACATGAAGCCCGAACGCGTGGCCGAGGCCGACCGGTCGGCTGCGGCATTGGTCAGTTTTGTGCGACCCCGTGGCTACTTTGACCCACAGCGTGACACCATGCGCCTGGACGGCAAGACGAGCTTGCCGGGTGTACCCCCCGGCGCGGGCGTGGCCAGTTCCAAACTTCGGCTGGATGACAAAACCCAGCGCAGCGTGGCCGCAGAGTTCAATGGCGAGCGTCTGGTGGGCTTGACATGGCCCTTGGCCGAGGGTCACACCACGGTGCTGGAGTTGACCTATTGAAGCGCCACTGCGCTTGCAAGTCCGTTTTTCAGTCAGATCACAACCTCAGGAGACATTCACCATGAAAAAAAGCTTTTCACTGGCCTTTGGCGTCATCGCCGTGTTGACGGGTTTGCAGGCGCAGGCCCAGACCTCCGCCTCAGGCCCGGCCGTTTACCCCAGCAAGCCGATTCGGATCGTGGTGCCTTTTCCGGCAGGCGGCACATCGGATGTGCTGGCCCGTTTGGTCGGTCAAAAGCTGACTGAATCCTGGGGGCAACCCGTGGTGGTCGACAACAAACCTGGCTCCAACGGCAATTTGGGGGCCGATTGGGTCGCCAAGTCGGCCCCCGACGGTCACACCTTGGTTCTGATGGATGTGGGCAACCTGGTCATCAGCCCAGCTTTGTACAAATTGCCGTTCAATGTGCTCAATGACTTTGCACCCGTCGGCATGGTGGCCTATTCACCCCACTTGTTGGCCGTCAGCACCAAGGTGCCCGCCAACACCCCAGCTGAATTGGTGGCATATGCCAAAGCCCAAAAGGGCAAACTCAACTACGCTGCGGCGGCGGGCATGGGCAGCGCCACGCACCTGGCCGGGGTCATGTTTGCCCAGCGCCATGGCATCGAATGGGGCTATGTGCCTTACAAGGGAGGGGCACAGGCCATCACCGATCTGATTGGTGGCCAGGTGGATGTGATGTTCAACGGCATGGTGGCCACCTATCCGCATGTCAAAGCCGGAAAAATCAAACTCATTGCGGTGTCCAGCACCAAGCGCAATGGCCAGTTGCCCGATGTACCCGCCATCAGCGAGAGCCTGCCTGGCTTCTTGACTGGCAGTTTTCAGGGTCTTTTGGCACCCGCTGGAACGCCCAAAGCGATTGTGGACAAGCTAAATGCAGAGGTCCAAAAAATCGCCGCCTTGCCCGATATCAAGGAGCGCTTGATCACTTTGGGGGCCGAGCCCTCGAACATGTCACCCGAGCAGTTTGGCCAATGGATCAAGTCAGAAATCCCTGCCATGGCCAAAATCGTGAAGGATGAAAAAATCACGGTGGACTGACTTTGCGACAGTGTGCTGTGACCGTGCTCAGGTCATCCAGCGGGTGGCTCGAGGGTCAGCGCTTGTGCTCTGCGCACTCAGGCTTTTACTGTGGCTCGACGTTGGCAGCCTTGAACAGCGCGCGGTAGCGGCTGACTTCCTGGGTGTAGAACTTGTCCAGATCGGCCAGGCTCATGCCCGCGGGCACCTGGCTGCCGGTGGTGGTCATGCCCTTGACGAAGGCTTCAGACTTGATGGCCTCGTTCATGGACTGGTTGAGTTTCTGGACCACTGCGTCGGGTGTGTTTTTGGACACCTGCAGACCAATCCAGATGTCGAAGACAAAGTCGGACATGCCGCGCTGAGCACTGATCGGGGCGGCTTCAGGCAGCTGGGGGTGAGGGGCTGTGGAGGAGATGCCGATGATCTTGAAACGGTTGTCCTTGACCATGCCGATGATGGGGCCTGCGACCGGCACGAAGGACATGTCCACAGTGCCGCCGCCCAGATCCGTGTAGATTTGTACGCCCGCTTTGTAGGGGACATGCAGCATGTCCAGGCCCGTCAGCGTCTTGAAGCGTTCGCCCATGATGTGGTACAGCGAGCCCTGACCGATGCTTGCGTAGCTGATCTTTTTGCCTTTGGCCCAGGCCAGGAATTCAGTCAGGTTGTTGGCGGGGATATCCTTGCGAATGGCCATACCGATGGAAGTGCGGCCCAGCAAACTGGCCAGGCGCACTTCCTCGGGTTTGAATTTGACGGCCGACAGGGCCAGCGGTGCCATCACCAGTTCCATGGGGGTGCCGAGCAACTGGTAGTAGCCATCGGCCGGAGCTGCCAGCACCTTCTGGATGCCCAAAGCACCGCTCACGCCGCCCAGGTTTTCGACCATCATTTTTTGGCCCAGGCTTTTTTCGTACTCGACCTGAACCAAGCGGGCCACTGCATCTGAAGCGCCGCCTGCAGGGTAGGGCACCATCACAGTGACCGACTTGTTGGGGAAGCCCTGCGCAGAGGCGCTGAGCACCATCAGGCTGCCCAGCAGGCCCGCGAGCAGGCTGGAAATCATGCGGCGTGAAATCATGGGTTTGTCCTTGTTTGTCCTGGTGAAGGGGGAGCGGTTGCCACCCCGAAACAGGTCAGAGTCTGAACAAGATACGGATTTGACGGTATCTAAAAAGTGCAAAACATGGGCGGGGTTTTCCCGAGAAAAGGCAGCTTTAACGTGCAGCGACCAAGCCTTGCACAGCCTGAACGGCGGCCTGCAAGCCCTGCTGCCAGACCCGTTCTTGCCACGCAGCCGAGGGCGGGTTGAAGGCCTCAAGCATGTCGGCACGGATGGTGCGTTGCTGCTCGGGCGGGGCCTCGGGGTGCAGGGCCAGCCAGTGGTCAGCCCGCATGGCCTGGATCATCTGCGCCAGCGGCAAGGTGCCAAACTCTAGGCAAATGCCGGTGTATTCCGCATGCGGACACTCTTCGTAAATGGCCATCTGGATCGGCCCCGACAACGGCACGCTTTTTGACGTGCCCGTGTCGACCGAGGTGATGTCAGGCCCCCACCACTGGCGTGCGCGTTGCAGGGTTTGGCCGTTGTCGGTGCAGGCAAAGATGCGCTCGCCGTGGCCGTGTGGCCCCAAGCCCGTGTGCAGGTCGATCCAGGCGATCTGACGGGCTTGCCTTAAATGGGTTTGCAGCACCTGCCTGAACGCGCGGTGGCTCCAGGTTGGGGCCAGCCCCCCAAACCAGACGCCTTGGGCAAACTGGTATTGCCCACTGGTGATGGCCCGTTGCATGCGGCGCTCGCCCCAAGCTTCGGCTTGGACCTTCAAAGCAGCGCTGGCCTCTGGGCTGGGCGGCCAGTGGGTGGGCAGCAGCAAATCGTGGACTTGCGCGTAATCGGCGTTGACCGGCAAGGGCTGGGCAAAGTCGATGAAGTTGCGGTTGAGGTCCACGTTGTTTTCGTTGACGCGCCGCGCATGCGAAAAGCCGTGCGGGTTGACCGCGTGCACATGCACCACGGCCACACCGGGCGGCAGCGCCAGGTTTTGCAGCAAGCCCGTCTGGATGGCCGAGCCGCAAAAGCCCTCGATGCCGTGCACCGCGCTGGTGGTCATCAGCACTTGGGCCGCATCGGCCGGGCCGTGGATGGCCACGTCCATGGCGAGTTGCTCGCCATCTGCACCTTGCAGTGGCATGGCGTCACTGTGCAACTGCGCCCCGCAGGCATCGGCGTCCTGCACAAAACGCGCTCGGGCCTCCCGGTAGCTGGGGCTGAAAAGCGGTGTGTTCATGCTTTGGCCTTGCGTTGGTTCAGCCAGCCAGCCGCCAGGCCAAAGCCCGCGATCATGCCCATGCCGCACAGGGCCAGGGCGTCGGGCATGTGGTCAAACATCCACCAACCGCCCAGGGCAGAAAAACCGATGGCCGTGTACAGGTAAGGCGACAAGACCGAGGCGGGCGCTTTGGAAAACGCCAGCACTGTGAAGTACTGCCCGTAAGAGCCCGCCAGCGCCACCAAACCCAGCAGGGCCAGGTGAGGCCAGGACATCTGGTCTGGCCAGAAGAAAGGCACTGCCGCCGACATGAGCGCAAAGCCCAGCGCGCTGGTGCACAGTTGGATGGTGAGCGGTGAGTCCTGCCGCGCCAGGTAGCCCGTGAGGATCTGAAAGCCGGTGTAACAGACCACCCCCATCAGTGCCAGGCCGGCGCCCACCGGGTCCACATCACCGCCTGGGCGTACCACCAGCAAGGCCCCCGTCATCCCACCCGCCACACACAGCCAGCCCAGCCAGGACACGCTTTCTTTCATCACAAACCGGGCCACCACGGTCACGGCCAGGGGCACCAGGCAATAAATGGCGGTGAACTCGGCCACGGGCATGCGCTGCAAAGCGCCAAAGCCAAACACGCTGGCACCCACGACCAGCGCGCCGCGCAGCAATTGCAGTCGCCACTGCCGTGTGCGCCAGAGTTCGGGCGATTGCCTGCGCCAGATCGTGGCGCTGACCAGCGCGGTTTGCAGGGCGTAGCGCGTCCAGATGATGATGACGGGCGCCACGCTGAGCATCAATTTTTTGCTCAACGTGTCTTGCGTCGACAGGCAGGCCATGGCCGCGACCATGGTCAAGATGGCCGTCAGCTGGATATGGCGGGTGGTGCTCATCGCTTGTGCAGCGTGTCGGAAGGCAGCTCGCCAAACAGTTGGCGGTAGTCCTGCGCGAACTGGCTCAGGTGCCAAAAGCCCCAGTGCGAGGCGATGTCCTGGATGGTCACGCCCGGGGCGGCCTGGCGCAGGGCGCGGCGAACGCTGTTCAGGCGCAGTGAGCGCAGGTACTTGATGGGCGTGGTGCCCAGCACGTCCTGAAAGCAGTAATTGAGCTTGCGCCGACTCGTGCCCACGCGGCTGCAGACCTCCAGGATGGACAGCGGCTCGTCAGCGTGGCCCAACATCAATTCACAGGCTCGATCCACCAGTTTCTTGCGCCGCTCGAGGGTGGGCAGCTCGGAGGTGTCGACCTTCGCAGGCAGGGCTTCCAGCCATTCCATCAGGATCTCGTCGCGCAGTTGGCGCAGGGCCTGTGGGTCGTGCTGGCGGTTCGCCAGCGCACTGGCTTGGTCCAGCACCGTGAGCTGCAGGTCGCGCAGGTTTTGGGCTTTGATGTCGGTGGTTTGCAGCACCAGCTGCTTTTCAAGCCAGTGTGCCAGGGGCTTTTGGTACATGCGCTCCCACAGCGGGTTGAGCAAGCTGCGGTTGACCACCACGGCAATCAAGGTGAAGTGAGGCGGGGTGGTCAGGTCCACCTCGTCGCCCTTGCCACACATGATGGCATGTGCGGGTGCCCGCTGGCCGTTGAAAAACAAATCTGGCGAGTCCTGCAGCGCCATGGCAAAGCCGTACACGCTCTCGTCGAGCCGCCCGCGCTGGCGCAAAGCGATGCTGGTGTCTTCTCGCAGCAGGGTGACTTCGGGCAGTTGCACTTGATGTATTC
>JAIXOX010000141.1 GCA_027486555.1 Comamonadaceae bacterium | reverse complement strand
GACGACTACCGCCACGTCAAGACCCTGATGTACAGCCGCCCGGATTTGATGCACCGCATCCTGGAAATCAACGCCGACGCGGTGGCCCTGTACCTGAACACCCAAATCGAAGCCGGTGCCCAAGCCGTCATGGTCTTTGACAGCTGGGGCGGCGTGCTGGCCGATGGGGCCTTCCAGCAGTTCAGCTTGGCCTACACGGCCCGCGTGCTGAGCCAGCTCAAGACCGAACACAACGGCCAGCGCATCCCCAGCATCGTCTTCACCAAAGGTGGCGGCCTGTGGTTGCCCGAGATGGCAGGCCTGAACTGCGATGTGCTGGGCCTGGACTGGACCATGAACCTGGGCCGCGCCCGCGCCCTGGTGGGCGGCGAAGTGGGTGGCCCCGGCAAAGCGCTGCAAGGCAACATCGACCCGAACATCCTGTTTGCGCCGCCCGCGCAGATTGCCACCGAGGTGCACCGGGTGCTGGACAGCTTTGGCGCGCCGCACACCGACAAAACCCAAACCGGCCCCACGCACATCTTCAACCTGGGCCACGGCATCAGCCAGTACACGCCGCCCGAGCATGTGACGGCGCTGGTGGAGGCGGTGCACAGCCATTCGCGCAAATTGCGGCAGCGTTGAGCGTTGGGCGTTGGGCGTTGGGCGTTGGGCGGATCGATTTAGCACAAAAAAGTCGGTTATTCTGGCTTTTTTTGTGAAAAAAGAAGCGCCATCGCCTTGACTTATGCACAAAATATAACTCTGTGCGTTGATCATCCTTCAATTGTCATGGCATCTCGATCGCAGCACAGTAAAACCGTAAGTCATTGATTTTATTCATGAAAATTTTTATGCTCAGGTGGTGAGCAATCTGTTGAAAGCCTTGATTTTTAAGGGTTTCAGGGGGTTCATGACAAGTTTTCAACAAAGTTATCCACAGATTTTCTTAACTCTACTCAAAGCACTTTGAAATCAAGCACTTAGCCTCGTTTTCGAGACTTTTTTTAACCATCAATATTTTCAAATTCATTTAAACCTCTGGATTTCAAGTGCCTGACTTTTTTTGGATAGACACCGCCGTTCAGACCCCCGCCCACAGCCAGATCGGCGGATTGCTGAGTTATCGGTGTACACAAGCCGTTCAAGCTGGACAGCTTGTGCGGGTTCCATTGGGTCAGCGCAACGTGCTGGGCGTGGTGTGGAAGGTCCATGCCTTGCCGCCTGAAGGCATGGCCACGTCGGCCATCCGCGAGGTGATCAGCGTGCTGGACGGCTTGGCACCGCTCAACGAGGGCTGGCGTCAACTGGTGCAGTTTTCGGCCCAGTACTACCAACGATCCTTGGGCGAAGTGGCCCTGTCGGCCCTGCCCCCGCAACTGCGCGACCTGACGTCTGAGCAGCTGGCGCGTCGCCTGAAAAAGCAAAACGCCGAACGCGCCCTGCAAACAGCCCAAAGCCCCAGCCTCTCGTGCGAACAAACAACGGTGCTGGAGCAGATGGCCTTGGGAAAAGGCCCTTTTTTGCTCTTTGGCAGCACCGGCAGCGGCAAGACCGAGGTGTATTTGCAAGCCGTGCAACGCATGCTGGCGGCCGACCCGCAGGCTCAGGCTCTGCTGATGGTGCCCGAGATCAACCTCACCCCACAACTCGAAGAACGGGTGCAAGCCCGCTTTGGGGTCCAGGCAGTGGTGTCCATGCACAGCGGCATGACGCCCGCCCAGCGCCTGAAAGCCTGGTTGGCCGCACACGCGGGCCACGCCCGCATCGTGTTGGGCACACGCATGGCCATTTTTGCGTCCATGCCGCACCTCAAACTCATTGTGGTCGACGAGGAACACGACCCCAGCTACAAACAACAAGAAGGCGCACGCTACTCGGCCCGCGACTTGGCGGTGTACCGGGGCAGGCTAGAAAACGCCACCGTGCTGCTGGCCTCGGCCACGCCCTCGCTCGAAAGCTGGCACCTGAGCCGTCCGGCCAATGCCGACGATCCAGGCGGCCGTTACCAGCGCCTGCTGATGCCCTCGCGCATCGGAACCGGTTTGTTGCCCAAAGTGCGTCGGGTGGACATGAACAAACAGCCGCGCCGAGCCGTGCTGTCCACCCAGTTGGTCGCCGCCATCCATGAGCGGGTCCAGCGCGGCGAGCAATGCATGCTGCTGCTCAACCGCAGGGGCTATGCCCCGGTGCTGCACTGCGCCGATTGCGGCTGGAAAAGCGAGTGCAAGCACTGCAGCGCTTTTCGGGTGTTCCACAAAATCGACCGCACCCTGCGCTGCCACCACTGTGGCCTGACCGAACGCGTGCCCCGGGCCTGCCCCGAATGCGGCAATGCCGACATCGCCCCCATTGGCCGGGGCACCGAACAACTGGAAGAGCATTTGGGCCAATTGTTGGCGCACGTCTTGCGGCCTGACGGTGAGCCTGTGCGCATCGCCCGCATTGACGCGGACACCACGCGCCTCAAAGGTGCGCTGGAAAGCCAACTGGCCCAAGTGCATTCGGGGCAGGTGGATGTCCTGGTGGGCACACAAATGATCGCCAAAGGGCACGACTTTCGGCACATCACCTTGGTGGCCGCCGTCAACCCCGATACCGCCCTGTTTTCAAGTGATTTCAGGGCACCCGAACGTCTGTTTGCGCTGCTCATGCAGGCCGCAGGCCGGGCCGGTCGCAATGCCGCCCAAAGCGCCACCAGCGAAATGTGGGTGCAAACCTTTCACCCCACACACCCGCTGTTTGAGGCCCTTAAAAAACACGATTACCCGGCCTTTGCGGCCAACGAACTGGCCGAACGCACCGCCGCCGAGTTGCCCCCCATCAGCCACCAAGCCCTGCTGCGCGCCGATGCCCGTACCCAGGAAGCCGCCCAGGCCCTGCTGAACGCGGCCCGCGATGCGCTGCAATCCCAGCTGAACGCCGACCCGACCTCCGCCGACTTGGTGGAGCTGGTGAGCATCTACCCCGCCGTGCCCATGAGCATGCAACGCGTGGCCGATGTCGAACGCGCCCAAATGCTGCTGGAAAGCACCAGCCGCATGGCCCTGCAAAAAATGCTTTGGCACCTGCACGGCGTGCTGCACCAAGTGCGCAGCTTGCCCGAACACAAAGGCGTGATCCGCTGGTTGGTGGACGTGGACCCACAGGCCATATGAGGAAACAGTGCCGGACGCTGCCCACTTCATGGGCAAGACTGGCACCCTTGTTTTGCCGCCCTGGGCCGCTGCGCCATCGTCACTGAGCGCTACATTTTAAAAAACGCCACCGCCCCTGAAAAGGTCAAAAAAGCCGCAGCGGTGGTCACCAAAATGATGCGCGCAATGCGCCCGTTGTCAGCCCCCAGGCGCTCGGCCAACAGCGACACATTGCTTGCGCTGGGCAAAGCCGCCACCAACACCATCACCTGCAGCGCCAAGGCCGTGATCTGCGCACCCAACTGGATGGCCGTCATACCCGCCAGCAAGACCAACACCGGGTGCAAGACCAACTTGACCAAGGCAATGGGCAAATAATCGGCTGCCCGCAAAGGGTCTCCCTCGTCCTCATGCGCCAACATGGCCGATCGGGCCAAAACTGCGCCAATGGTGAACAAGGCCACCGGTGATGCTGCATCCGCCAACAAGTCCACGGTTTTCCCCACTGGACCCAGCAACGCCAGGTTCCAAAACGAGAACGCGGCCCCCAAACTGATGGCCCAGGGCATGGGGTTGCGCAGCACGCCCATCAAAGCCTTGCGTGCGGCCACCGCAGCGCCGTGCTCGCCCGCCGCGTCCATGCGCGACAAAGCCACGCACAAAGAAGAGGTGATGACCAAGTCCACCACGATGGTCACAATGGCCGTGCCCACCGCCTGCGCACCCAGCAAAGCCACCAGCAAGGGCACGCCCATGAATCCCGTGTTCGGAAAAGCGGCCACCAACGCGCCCAAAGAAGCATCGTTCCAGCGGATGCGCCGATTCAGACTGATGGCAATGCTGAACCCCACCACCACCAAGGCGCAAAACAAGTAGGTGAAAAACACCCCGGCGTCGAGCAGCTGCGCAATGGGCGTGCCCGACCCAAAGCGAAACAACATGCAAGGCAATGCAAAAAAGAGCACAAAACCATTCAAACCAGGAATGGCCTCCAGAGGCAACAACTTCATGCGAGCGGCGGCATAACCGCACAGCACCAGCGCAAAAAAGGGAAAAGTGACATGCAAAATTTCAAGCATGTGTGCATTGTCGGGGTAAACCAGTACGCCAAGATGGCAACCATCTACACGTCAGTCGCCGTGTGGACAAACACCGGGACCACCAGTCCAGCCCCCCACGAAACCTGACCAGTCTATTGAACCAGTCTACAATCTCCAGCACTTCCACTGGAGGCCCACAACACCATGACCACCCAAACCATCGGCGCTTATGAAGCCAAGACCCACTTGCCGCAGTTTTTGCGCCAGGTGCAAGCCGGCCAAACATTTGACATTTCGGTGCGCGGCGTCACGGTGGCCAGGCTGGTCCCCGTGCAAGCGCCTGAAAAGCAACGCGCGCAAGCGGTGGCCCAAATGCGCGAATTCACCCGTCAACAACACGCCAGTGGTGCTGGCACCGGGGTGGACTTGACTGCCCTGATCGCTGAAGGCCGGGCATGAGCTTCGTGCTGGACAACTCGGTGGCCATGCTGTGGTTGCTGCCTCAAAGCAAGCCGGCAGGCCTTGAGTTGGCGCAGCGGGTGCTGGACCGCATGCAAGACGCCGGTGCCCAAGTGCCCTCACTGTGGCACCTCGAAGCGGCCAACGTGATGGCCAAAAGCCTGCGCCTGGGCAAAATCAACCAAGCCCAAGCCTCCACCTTTGTGGCTTTGCTCGAAGCCTTGGACATTGGCACCGATGGTGAAACCAGCCTGCGGGCCTTGCACGACACCCTTGATTTGGCCCGCCGCTACAGCCTGAGTGCCTACGATGCGGCTTACCTGGAACTGGCCCTTCGAAAAGGCCTGCCACTGGCCACGCTGGACATGGCTCTGAGTGCGGCGGCGCAAGATGCTGGCGTTCCGCTCCTGAGCTGATCTGCGCGCACCGACCTCTTCGACCCCTCTATGTCTGCCGGACTCAACAACGCCCAACTCGAAGCCGTGAACTTTGTCTCCGGCCCCTGCCTGGTGCTGGCCGGGGCGGGTTCGGGCAAGACGCGGGTGATCACGCACAAGATCGGGCGGCTGATCGAAGCGGGGCTGGAGCCCAAGCGCATCGCCGCCATCACCTTCACCAACAAAGCCGCTGCCGAAATGCGCGAGCGCGCCAAACAACTGATTGGCCGCGCCGCCAAAGATGTGCTGATTTGCACCTTCCACGCTTTGGGCGTGCGCATCATGCGCGAAGACGGCGCGGTGCTGGGGCTCAAGCCGCAGTTCAGCATCATGGACGCGGACGACGTGACCAGCATCTTGAAAGACTGCGGCGGCACCACCGACGCGGCCACCGCCCGCCAGTGGCAGTGGACCATCAGCCTGTGGAAAAACATGGGGCTCAATGCCGAGCAAGCCGCAGCCCAAGCGCCTGACGACAACGCCCGGGTGATCGCGCGCATCATGGCGCTGTACCAAGAGCGGCTCACGGCTTATCAGAGCGTGGACTTTGACGACCTGATTGGCTTGCCCCTGAAGCTGCTGGCCGAGTTTCCCGAGGTGCGTGAGCGCTGGCAAGCCAAGATGGGCCATGTGCTGGTGGACGAGTACCAAGACACCAACGCCACCCAATACGAGGTGCTCAAACACCTGGTGGGCGAACGGGCACGCTTCACGGCGGTGGGCGACGACGACCAGTCGATCTATGGCTGGCGCGGCGCGACGCTGGACAACCTCAAGCGCTTGCCGGAGGATTTCCCCAAGCTCAAAGTCATCAAGCTGGAGCAAAACTACCGCTCCACCAGCGCGATTTTGAGGGCGGCCAACAACGTCATCGAGCCCAACCCCAAGCTCTACCCCAAAACCCTGTTCTCTGAATTGGGCGAGGGCGAGCCGGTGCGGGTGGTCGATGCGGTGAACGAAGATCACGAGGCCGACCGGGCGATTGCACGCATCCAATCCATCCGAAGCGGCCATTCGCTTGAATCGAAACACCGCGAGTTCAAGGACTTTGCCATCTTGTACCGCGCCAACCACATGGCCCGGCCGTTTGAGCAAGCATTGCGCCGCGCCAACATTCCCTACAAGGTGTCAGGGGGGCAGAGCTTTTTTGACAAGGCCGAGATCAAAGACCTGTGCGCTTGGTTCCGCTTGTGGATCAACAACGACGATGACCCGGCGTTTTTGCGCGCCATCACCAGCCCCAAACGCGGCATTGGCCACCAGACGCTGGGCCAGCTGGGCACTTTTGCCACGCAATACAAACTGAGCTTGTTCGAAGCGCTGTTTGCAGGCAGCCTGCCCAGCGCAGTGAACACCCGAGCCGTGGACGGCCTGCACGAGTTTGGCCGTTACATCAACGACCTGGAGCACCGCGCCCGACTGACTCTTGGCAAAACCGATGCCCTCGCGTTCTTGCTGGAGTGGCTCAAAGAGATTGGCTACGAGTCGCACCTGTACGACGGTGAAGACAACGAAAAAGTGGCCAGTGCCCGCTGGACCCATGTGCTGGAGTTTTGCGACTGGATGGCGGGGCGCTGCGGCGGCGAGATCGAAGACGCCACCGGAGCCCAGGCCACAGAAGTCAAAAACCTGCTGGATGTGGCGCAGACGATCTCGCTGATTTCCACCTTGAGCGAACGCGAAAAAGACCAAAACGTGGTCACACTGTCCACCCTGCACGCCTCCAAGGGTTTGGAGTGGCCGCATGTGGTGCTGGTGGGCGTGAATGAAGGCCTGTTGCCTTTTAAATTGGGCGACGACACCACAGACGGGGCAAACCAAGAGGGCATCTTGCTGCGCCTGCAAGAAGAGCGCCGCTTGATGTACGTGGGCATCACCCGCGCCCAGCGCAGCCTGGCCGTGAGCTGGACCAAGCGCCGCAAAAAAGGCCGCGAAACCGTAGCCGCCCTGCCCAGCCGCTTCATTGCCGAAATGCGCCTGGATGAAAACACCGTCCGTGAAGACCCACGCGAAAAGCTCAAGGCGCTGCGGGCCGAATTTGCTCAACGCGCTGCCGCCTCGGCTGCAGCGGCCAAGTTATGACACGGGCACAGGTCCTCTCTCAACGCTTGTTGCTGTGCTTGGCATTGGGATGGATTGGCCCCATTCAATCGGCATCGCCAGCGTGCCCAGACGCAGACAAGGTGATCGCCTTGCAGCTGCAAGGCCAGTGGCAGGTTCAGCTCAAAGCCCAAACTCAAGCATGGCGGCTGGAACTCAAACCCCACCCCGAACACATCGGAAGCCTGCGCGGCACATTGGACACCGGGACGCAACGCTTTGCGGTTGTGGCCGATTGGGATGACGGCGAATTCACGCTCGAAGAATCACACGACGGCCAGCGCATCGCCGCCACCTGGTTGGGCAAGCTCAAACCAAACAGCTGCGCCAAGGCCTTGACGGGTCAGCGCGAAACGGCACAAGGTGTGATGGACTTTTTTGAAATGCGCAGGTTTCGCGCAGAGTAAAAACAGCCACCCCGCAACTGCAGCTAAGGCGCATAAGCCTGCCACAGCGAAGATCAAGAGATCCATCACTACAATTTTGTCTTTACTCATCTTGCCCAGGCAGATGACCTCACTGGAGAGCCACGAACCATGGACGACTACGCCAGCCGGCAAAGCAAGCCAACCAAGCACCTCATCGGTTTGGGACTGGTGGTGGTGTTGCACCTCTTGCTCTTTTGGGCCATCAGCTCAGGCCTGGCCCGAACTGTGGCCAAAAAAATCCAAGGCCCTGTCGAAGCGGTCTTGCTGCAAGAAACCAAGCCTGACATTCCACCACCGCCACCTCCTCCTCCTCCACCTTCTTCGCCCCCACCCAAGAACCTGCCCCCACCCCCCCCGGCCTACGTGCCCCCGGTGGAAGTGGCCGTTGCCGCGCCCGCACCGGTCAACGCCATTGCCGCCGTGACAGCGGTTGCACCCACGCAAGCAGCCCCGATTGCACCTGCTGCAGTGGCTCCGGCGGCCCCTGCGCCTGCGCCTGTGCCTGCGCCCGCGCCCGCACCTCCTGCGCCGCCTGTGCGGGTGGCTGCCGTGGTCAACTCGGCCAACTGCGAAAAACCCGACTACCCCAGCGCCTCGCGCCGTCTGGAGGAAGAGGGCACCGTGAGCCTTCGCTTTTTGGTGGGCGCAGACGGCAAGGTCCTCCAGTCCGAGGTGGAAAAGTCCTCGGGCTTCAAGCGGCTGGACGAAGCGGCGCGTGCGGGCTTGTCCAAGTGCGCCTTCAAGCCGGCCTCCGTGGATGGCAAGCCCGAGCAGGGCTGGGCCAGCATGAAATACACCTGGCGTCTGGAGTAAAGCGAGCCCGCTTTGCCAACGTCATTCAGATTCAACCGATTTTTTCAAGAACACTGCCGGAGCACCTCATCATGTTCAAACCTTCCAAAAACCTCATCTTGGGCGCAGGCCTGTTGGCCAGCCTGTTCTTTGCGGGCGCCGTGATGGCGCAAGCGACTGATGCCTCGGCCCCCGTGCTTGCTGCGGCGGGGGCCGTTGCGGCGGCTGCCGAAGACAACCCCTATGGCCTGGGCGCGCTGTGGGCGCAGGGCGACTTTGTGGCCAAAGGCACTTTGCTGATCTTGGTGATCATGAGCATGGGCTCGTGGTACGTGATCTTCACCAAGCTGGCCGAGCAGTCCAAGCTGAAGAAACAAGCGGCTGCGGCCAAGCAGACCTTCTGGAGCGCCAGCACCGTGGCCCAAGGCAAAGACACCTTGGCGCCAGACTCGGCGTTTCGCTTCATTGCAGAAAAAGGGCTGGAAGGCGCCTCCAAACACACCGGCTTGTTGGCCTCGGTGGACTTCAACGAATGGGTGAGCATGAGCATCCAGCGGGCCATGTCCAATGTGCAAAGCCGCATGCAAGACGGCCTGGCGGTGCTGGCCACCGTGGGCTCGACGGCACCCTTTGTGGGCTTGTTTGGCACGGTGTGGGGCATCTACCACGCGCTGGTCAAGATCGGCATGTCGGGCCAGGCGTCCATTGACAAAGTCGCTGGCCCCGTGGGCGAGGCCCTGATCATGACGGCCATTGGCTTGGCGGTGGCTGTGCCGGCGGTGCTGGGCTACAACTGGTTGGTGCGCCGCAACAAGGCTGTGATGGAAGAGGTCAATGCGTTTGGCGCTGACTTGCACGCCGTGCTGCTGGGCTCGGCCAAGAAGTAAACCCCCTTTGACCCGGGGCGCCGCGCACAGCGCCTTGGCCCGGGCGAGCACACAAGGAGCCATCATGGCCATGAACACAGGCGAAGCCGATGACGAGATCATTGGCACGATCAACACCACACCCTTGGTGGACGTGATGTTGGTGCTGCTGATCATCTTTTTGATCACGATTCCGGTGGTGACCACGTCCATCAAGGTGGACTTGCCCAAAGAGCAAAACGTGGTGCGTGAGACCAAGCCCGAGAACGTGATCATCTCGGTGGACAAGGCGGGCAAGATTTACCTGTACGACACGCCAATCAAAAACAGCACGGACTTGCTGGAGCGGATGAAGAAGTTCTCGGCCATGAAGCCGCAGCCGGAGGTGCAAATCCGGGGGGACGGGCAAAGTGACTTTGAGTCGGTGGGGCGGGTGATGTACGCGGTGCAGCGCGCGGGCATCGTCAAGGTGGGTTTCATCACCGAACCGAGCAACTGAAGGAGTGCGATATGGGAATGAATGTAGGAACAAGCACCAGCGATGAGCCCGAGGTGATTGTGGACATGAACACCACGCCGCTGATCGACGTGATGCTGGTGCTGCTGATCATGCTGATCATCACGATTCCGGCGCAACTGCACTCGGTGAACCTGGACATGCCGCTGCCCAGCAACGTGGCCAAGAAGGTGGAGCCGGTGGTGATTCGCATCGATGTGGATGCGGCCAGTGTGGTCAACTGGAACGGCAAGCCGATACAGGACCGGGCTGATTTGGAGGCCAAGCTCAAGGAGGCGGCGGCGATGCAGCCACAGCCGGAGTTGCACATCCGCTCGCACGCCAAGGCCAAATACGCAGCAACAGCGGGGGTGATGGCCAGTGCGCAGCGCATCGGGCTGACCAAGCTGGGCATTGTGGGCTCTGAGCAGTTTGCCAACTGAGGGCGCTGATGCTTGTTTTCTTTTGTGATGTCGGTGGAGTTCACAAGACCGCCTTGCAACACCGTTGAGTCCAAACAACAAAAAAGCCGCATCAAGCGGCTTTTTTGTGGGGCATCCACAGACGTCGCGTCAGTCAGCGTACTTGCCTGCCGCATCCACAGCGGCCTTGATCTTGACCATTTCAGCGGCCACAAACTTCTTGTGCTCTTCAGGATCGACACGCTTGTCTGTCACGACCAAAGCACCCAAGGCTTCGTTTTTCTTGATGAACTCGGGGTCTTTCAGGGCTTTCTTCAGGGCGTCGTTGAGCATTTTGGTGACGGCTGGTGGTGTGCCTTTGGGGGCATACAGGCCGTGCCAGATGGTCAGGTTGAAGTTCTTCATGCCCATTTCTTGCAAGCTGGGGTAGTGCTTGAGCACGGGGTGGTTGCTCAGGGGCTTGGCCGTGGTCACGGCAAAAGCCTTCACGCGGCCGCCCTCGATCTGGGCGGTGGTGTTGGTGGTTTGGTCACACATCATGTCAACCTGGCCACCGATCAGCGCGGTCATGGCGGGAGCGGTGCCACCAAACGGGATGGTGGTCATGGCGTCCTTGGTCTGCACGTTGGACTGCCACAGCAGGCCGCAGATGTGCGAGGCGGAGCCCAGACCAGCGTGGGCAATGTTCAGCTTGCCGGCGTTGGCGCGGATGTAGTTTTCAAAGTCGCGGTAGGTGTTGGCAGGCAGCTGAGGCTTGCCAATCAAGGTCATCGGTACATCGTTGACCATGCCCAGGAATTCGAAATCTTCCAGCGGCTTGTAGCCAATTTTGCGGTACAGAGCGGGAGTGGCCGCCATGCCGATGTGGAAGAGCAACAAGGTATGGCCATCGGGTGAGGCCTTGGCAACTTTGGTCGCACCGATCGTGCCGCCTGCGCCAGCAGCATTCTCGACCACAAAGTTGCTGCCAGGAATCTGTTTGCGCATGGCTTCTGCCAAGTCGCGGGCCACGCGGTCGGTCGGGCCGCCTGCGGTGAAAGGCACCACGATGGACACCGGCTTGGTGCCGGGATAGGCCTGGGCGTAAGCACCCACAGAAACTGCGGCCAGGGTGGCAAGTGCGATCCATTGTTTCATTGACAATCTCCAAAATTAATTTGGTATGTTAAAACCAAAAGAGTGTCGTGAAATCGCGGAAAGTACTTAGCCCCTGCTCCTTATATGTCCTTGTTCGCAAAAAGTATTTGACAGGTCCCATCACGCACTCAAAGCGTACAAAGACCCACCAACACCGTGCTTGCCATCCCTAGTCACGCCCCAAGAACTATTGGTAACTCCGGGCATCCTCAATCACCTTGCCGTCGTTGGCCAAGGTGCCTGCTGCGACCAGATGCACCTCACCTCGCAACTTGGTCACGTCACGCACCGCATCGGCCAAGCGGGCCTTCAGACCTTCGTCTGCCAGCAAGCCGGTCTCGACGTGCAGCGCCATCTGGTCATTGGCCATCTCGCCCGTCACCACCAGGCGCGCTTTACTCACTTCGGGAAAGCGTTTGACGATTTCGGCCACCTGAGCTGGGTGCACAAACATGCCCCGGATTTTGGTGGTCTGATCGGCGCGGCCCATCCAGCCCTTGATGCGTTGACCGGTGCGGCCTGTGGGGCAAGAGCCGGGCAAGATGGCCGACAAATCGCCTGTGCCAAAACGAATCAGCGGGTAATCGGGGTTGAGCGTGGTGATGACCAACTCGCCCACTTCGCCTTCGGGCACCGGGTCGCCCGTACCAGGGCGCACGATCTCGACGATCACGCCCTCGTCCAGCACCAAACCTTCACGCGCAGCGGTTTCATAAGCGATCAGGCCCACATCGGCCGTGGCATAGCACTGGTAGGCATCCACGCCGTGCGCGATCATCCAGTCGCGCAGGCTGGGCGGAAAAGCCTCGCCCGACACCAGCGCTTTGCGCACGCTGGGCAGGGCCACGCCCATTTCGGCGGCTTTTTCAAGGATGATTTTCAGGAAGCTGGGCGTGCCGATGTAGCCCGCAGGCTGCAACTCGGACATGGCCGTGACTTGCTGCTCGGTCTGGCCAATGCCGCCCGGGAACACGGTGCAGCCCAAGGCATGGGCACCGGTTTCCATCATGGAGCCGGCGGGCGTGAAGTGGTAACTGAAGCAGTTGTGGATCAACTCGCCCGGGCGAAAGCCGGCCGCGAACATGGTGCGCGCCATGCGCCAGTAATCGGCGCGGGTGCCCTCGGGTTCGTAAATCGTGCCGGGGCTGGCAAACACGCGGGTCATGCCTTGGCCAAAACCCAGGGTGCTGAAGCCGCCAAACACATTGCCGCCCGCAGCGCGCGAGGCCTTTTGGCGCTCCAGCAATTCGGTTTTGCGGATCACGGGCAATTGGGCCAGCGCAACGCGGCTGTTGACGCTGGCAGCATCCACGTCTTGGAGCAAGTCGGCAAAAGCCGGTGCATGGGCTTTGGCGTGGGCGACCTGCGCGGGCATAGCGGCCATCAGGGCGGCTTCGCGGATTTCTGGGGCGCGCGTTTCAAGAGCGTCAAAGTGATTCATGGGTGCTGGACAGATCTGTGTGGGAGCGCGCCCCTGCGCGGCAAAAAACGGTGGTGCGGGTGATTCATTCGCGCGCAGGGGCGCGCTCCCACAGGGAAGAAGTCTCCGGTGACCGGAAACTCAAGCCAACCAACGCTTGCGGCGCTTGTAGCTCTTGACGTCCCTGAAGCTCTTGCGCTCGCCGCCACCCATCCCTAAGTAAAACTCTTTCACGTCTTCGTTGGTGCGCAGGTCTGCGGCCTCGCCGTCCATCACGATGCGGCCCGACTCCATGATGTAGCCGTAGTCGGAATATTTGAGCGCCATGTTGGTGTTTTGCTCGGCGATCAAGAAAGTGACTTTTTCCTTTTCGTTCAAGTCTTTGACGATGTTGAACACCTCTTCCACAATTTGAGGGGCCAAGCCCATAGAAGGCTCGTCCAACAACATGACGCTGGGGTTGGTCATCAAGGCGCGGCCAATGGCGCACATTTGCTGCTCGCCGCCCGATGTGTAGGCGGCTTGCGAAGTGCGACGGGTTTTGAGGCGCGGGAAATAGGTGTAGACCTTGTCCAGGTTGGCCGCGATCTCGCCCTTGTCGGTGCGGGTGTAGCTGCCGGTCATCAGGTTTTCTTCGATGGTCAGGTGGGCAAAACAATGACGCCCTTCCATGACCTGCACCACGCCCCGGTTGACCAGGTCGGCGGGGGTGAGGTTTTCGATGCGCTCGCCACGCAATTCGATGCTGCCTTTGGTCACGTCACCGCGTTCGCCCTTGAGCAAGTTGGAGATCGCACGCAACGTGGTGGTTTTGCCAGCGCCGTTGCCACCCAGCAAAGACACGATGCCTTGCTCGGGCACCTGCAGGGACACGCCCTTGAGCACCAAGATGACGTGGTTGTAAATGACCTCGATGCCATTGACGTTCAGAACAATGTTTTTGTCGCTCATGGACTGTGCCTTTTCAAATTCTGGGGGTTCAAGCCAAATGAAACCGCTGCACGCAAGGGTTTCATGTGGCCGCTGCGCACGGGCGCAAGCCCGCGGCAGCTGACCACCTGCCGCTTGCGCGGCAGGCGTGGTTTAGATCAAGACTGGCAATCCGAAGGAGCGCGGCGTGTGATCTTCTTCTCGGCGGCGTACTTGTCGGCAGCGGTTTTCACCATGGGCTTGATGATCTGCTCATCGGCCTGCATCCAGTCGCTGCTGAATTGCCACTTGGCGCCGTCCCATGTGTGGATACGCGCCCAGTTGGCGCCCATGTGGTCTGCACAAGAGGTAGAGATCGGGCGCAACACGCCCTTGAAGCCCAGGGCATCCAGCTTGGGCTGGGTCAGGTTCAAGTTTTCATAACCCCAGCGTGCTTGCTCGCCGGTCATGACCTTGCCTTTGCCGTATTTCTCTTGGGCTTGACGCACACCTTCGATGGCGAACATGGCGCTGAACAAACCGCGCATGTACAGCACTTCACCCACTTCGTCCTTGGGGCCTGTGCCTTGGTTCTTGGCGTGCAACTTCTCCAGCACTTCCTTCACGATCGCAGAGCCCTTTTCGGTGCCGTGCTGCATGGTGATGGCGTTGTAACCCTTGGCGCCCATGCCGATGTCTTTGACATCAGGCTCGGCACCCGCCCACCAAACGCCCCAGATGTTTTCACGGGGATAGCCAGTTGCTTGTGCTTCTTTCAGCAAGGTGGAGTTCATCACGCCCCAGCCCCAGTTGACGACGTAGTCAGGGCGATCGCGGCGAATTTGCAGCCAGGTGGACTTTTGCTCCACGCCGGGGTGGGTCACGGGCAAGAGGCTCAGCTTGAAGCCGTGCATGGCCGCACGCTCTTGCAAGATCGGGATGGCTTCTTTGCCGAAGGGGCTGTCGTGGTAAACCAAGGCGATGTGCTTGCCTTTGAGCTTGTCGACACCACCGGCCTTTTTGCCGATGTCCTGGATGATCACGTCACCAGCCACCCAGTAGGTGCCTGCCAGTGGGAAGTTCCACTTGAACACACCGCCGTCAGCCGATTCGCTGCGGCCGTAGCCGGCAGTGATCAAAGGGATCTTGTCGCCAGGAGCCTTTTCGGTCAGGGCAAACGTGATGCCGGTGGACAAAGGCTGGAACACGGTCGCGCCGCCGTTCTTGCCCTTCAGGCGCTCATAGCATTCGACACCGCGGTCAGTGGCGTAGCCGGTTTCGCATTCTTCAAACGACACTTTCACGCCGTTGATGCCGCCACGCGCATTCACCAGCTTGAGGTAATCGACATAGCCGTTGGCAAAGGGCACGCCATTGGGGGCGTAGGCGCCTGTGCGGTAGACCAGCACGGGGAAGAACTGCTCTTTGGTTTGAGCCGTGGCCACGGTGCTGACCAGCGCGCTGGCAAGACCGGCAGCCGCCACCGTGGTGGCCAAGACGAGTTGACGAAGCTTCATGGTTTGTCTCCTGTTAAAAAAAGTAAAGGCACTTGGAAAAAACACGTTAAAAAAACAATGGGGGGTGAAATCAATGGGGGAAGGGCCACAGACGCAGCTTTTGTTTGGCCACCGACCACAACTTGGCCAGGCCATGCGGCTCCACGATCAGGAACCACACGATCAGGGCGCCAAAGATCATGAATTCGGTGTGCGAGACGGCTGCCGTGGAGATGTTCACGCCCACCATGCCACCGGCCCAAGGCAGGAACTGGTTCAGAAAAATCGGCAAAATCACGATGAAGGCCGCACCAAAAAAGCTGCCCATGATGGAGCCCATGCCGCCGATGATGACCATGAACAGCAGCTGGAACGATCGGTCAATCGAAAAGGCTGCAGGCTCCCACGAACCCAGGTGCACAAAGCCCCACAGGCCACCGGCTACACCCACAATGAATGAGCTCACGGCAAAGGCGCTGAGCTTGGCGTACATGGGGCGGATGCCAATCACGGCAGCGGCCACGTCCATGTCGCGAATGGCCATCCACTCGCGGCCAATGGCCGAGCGCACCAGGTTTTTGGCCAGCAAGCCAAAAACCACCAAGAACACCAAGCAGAAGATGTACTTTTGCAGGGGCGTGTCAATCGGCAAACCGAACACATTCAGGTTGGCCACCGAAACCGAACCCGAGGCGTTGTTGTTGGTGAACCAACCCACACGCAAGAAAGCCCAGTCGCAAAAGAACTGTGCCGCCAGCGTGGCCACGGCCAAATACAGGCCCTTGACGCGCAAGCTGGGGATGCCAAAGAACATGCCAACCAAGGTGGCAAAAAAGCCCCCGGCCAGCAGCGCCACGATCAAGGGCATGCCCTCGATGCGGATGTAAGTGTTGTAGGCCATGTAGGCCCCCACCGCCATGAAAGCGCCCGAACCCAACGAAATCTGACCGCAGTAACCGACCAGGATGTTCACCCCCAAAGCGGCCAGCGACAAGATCAGGAAGGGGATCAAAATAGCCCGGAACATGTATTCATCGGCCAACAAAGGCACACCGATGAAAGCGAAGGCAATCAACGCCAGGATGGCCCAGCGGTCTTGCGCAATCGCAAAGATCTGCTGGTCGCTGCGGTAAGAGGTCTTGTACTGACCGTTTTCTCTGTAAAACATTTTTTCTCTCCTTACACGCGGTCGATGATTTTTTCGCCGAACAGGCCTTGCGGACGGAACAGCAAGAACACCAGCGCCAGCACGTAGGCAAACCAAATTTCAATACCGCCGCCCACGTAAGGGCCCAGGTACACCTCGGACAGCTTCTCGCCCACACCAATGATCAGGCCGCCAATGATGGCACCCGGCACCGAGGTCAAACCGCCCAAAATGATCACCGGCAAGGCACGCAAAGCCACCGTGGTCAAAGAGAACTGCACGCCCATCTTGGAGCCCCAGATGATGCCGGCCACCAAGGCGGTGATACCGGCCACGAACCAGACGATCACCCAGATGCGGTTGAGTGGAATGCCAATCGACTGAGCGGCTTGGTGGTCATCGGCCACCGCACGCAGGGCCCGACCTGTGCCGGTCTTTTGGAAGAACAAAGACAAGACCACCACCAGCAAAGCCGCAATACACGCTGCATACACGTCTTCGAGGTTGACCAGCACGCCGCCAGGGAACACCGAGTCAAACAGAAAAATCGGATCTTTGGGCATACCAACATCGATCTTGTAGATGTCGCTGCCAAAGATGGTCTGACCCAAACCGTCCAGGAAATACGTGATGCCCAGCGTGGCCATCAGCAAGGTCACGCCTTCCTGGTTGACCAGGTGGCGTAACACCAAACGTTCGATCAGCCAAGCCAGCACGAACATGATGCAAGCGGCCAGCACAAAGGCAATCAGGTTGCCCAGGAACTTGTCTTCGATGCCCAGCCAGTCGGGCACCCATTCAGAAAAACGCGCCATGGCCAAAGCCGCGAACAAAACCATCGCGCCTTGCGCGAAGTTGAAAACGCCAGAGGCCTTGAAAATCAGCACAAAGCCCAGCGCCACCAGCGCATACAGCATGCCGGCCATCAGACCACCCAACAGAGCTTCCAGAAAAAATGCCATGTCTTATTCTCCTTAGTGGCTGGTGCCCAGATAGGCACTGATCACGTCTTCGTTGTTGCGCACTTCTTCGGGTGTACCGTCGCCGATTTTTTTGCCGTAATCGAGCACCACCACGCGGTCCGAAATGTCCATCACCACGCCCATGTCGTGCTCAATCAACACGATGGTGGTGCCGAACTCGTCGTTCACATCCAGGATGAAGCGGCACATGTCCTGCTTTTCTTCCATGTTCATACCGGCCATGGGTTCATCGAGCAAGAGCACCTTGGGCTCCATGGCCAAAGCGCGGCCCAAGTCCACCCGCTTTTGCAAGCCATAAGGCAACTGACCCACGGGCGTTTTGCGAAAGGCTTGAATTTCGAGAAAGTCGATGATTTGCTCGACGAATTCGCGGTTCTTTTCTTCTTCGCGCTGAGCGGGGCCAATGCGCAAAGCCTGCAAGAACAGGTTGCTCTTGATGTGCAAATTGCGGCCGGTCATGATGTTGTCGATCACGCTCATGCCTTTGAACAAGGCCAAGTTTTGGAACGTGCGGGCAATGCCCATCTCGGCCACTTGGCGGCTGTTCATGTGGTCAAACGTTTGCCCACGGAAGGTGATGCTGCCCTCTTGCGGGGTGTACACCCCATTGATGCAGTTGAGCATCGAGCTTTTACCTGCACCGTTGGGGCCAATGATGGCGCGCACTTCGTGCTCGCGCACGTTGAACGAGATGTCGGTCAGAGCCTTCACGCCGCCGAAACGCAAACTGATGTTGTTGACGTCGAGAATGACGTCGCCGATTTTCTTGGTCATGCTGCTGCCTTCACGGGTGTGAATGTTTTGGCGTCGGAAATTTTGAGCGTGGCACTCACGCTGCCGGTGCGACCGTCTTCGAACTTGACGACCGTCTCGATGAACTGCTCGGCTTTGCCTTCGTACAGGCCATCGACCAGGGGTTTGTATTTGTCGGCAATGAAGCCACGGCGAACCTTGTTGGTGCGGGTCAACTCGCCATCGTCAGCGTCCAACTCTTTGTGCAAGACCAAGAATCGGCTGACCTGGCTGCCCGCCAACAAAGCGTCTTCGGCCAGATCGGCGTTGACCTTTTCCACGCAATCCTGGATGAGCTGGTACACCTCGGGCTTTTGGGCCAGATCGGTGTAACCGGCGTAAGACAGGTTGCGACGCTCGGCCCAGTTGCCCACGGCATCAAAGTCGATGTTGAGCATGACGCAAACTTTTTCGCGCTGGTCGCCGTAAGCCACCACCTCTTTGATGAAGGGGAAAAACTTGAGCTTGTTCTCGACGTATTTGGGCGCGAACATCGCGCCGTCGTTGGCACCGCCCTGTATACGGCCCACGTCTTTGACGCGGTCGATGATCTTCAGGTGGCCATGGCTGTCGATGAAACCCGCATCGCTGGTGTGGTACCAGCCGTCGGCTGTCAACACTTCGTCGGTGGCCTTCTGGTTTTTGTAGTAGCCCTTGAGCAAGCCAGGCGACTTGACCAGGATCTCGCCGTTGTCGGCCACCTTGATCTCCACACCCTTGCAAGGCACGCCCACGGTGTCGGCTCGCGCCTGGTTGTCAGGCTGCAGGCACACAAACACGGCGGTTTCGGTGGAGCCGTACAGCTGCTTGATGTTCACGCCGATCGAGCGGAAGAAGGTGAACAAATCGGGGCCAATCGCCTCGCCCGCGGTGTAGGCCACACGCACGCGGCTGAAACCCATGTTGTTGCGCAAAGGGCCATAAACCATCAGGTTACCCAAGCCATAAACCAAACGGTCCATCAGGCCAACCGATTGGCCATCCATCAAGGCTGGACCGACTTTCTTGGCCACGCCCATGAAGTGGTGGAAGAGCTTGCGCTTGAGGCTGCCCGCATCTTCCATGCGGATCATCACGCTGGTCAGCATGCCTTCAAACACACGGGGCGGCGCGAAGTAATAAGTGGGCCCGATTTCTTTCAAGTCGATGGTCACCGTGGCCGCAGACTCGGGGCAGTTGACCACATAGCCGCACACCAGCCACTGCGCGTAGCTGAAGATGTTTTGCCCAATCCAGGCGGGCGGCATGTAGGCCAGCACGTCTTCGGCGCTGGTCAGCTTGTCGAATTCAGCGCCCGCGTCAGCGCGGTCAATCAAGGAACTGTGGGTGTGCACCACGCCCTTGGGGTTGCCCGTGGTGCCCGATGTGAAGAACATCGCGGCCACATCGGTGTGGGCTGCTTTTTCAACTTCTTCTTTGAAGAACTGGGGGTGCTGCTGGGCAAACACGCCACCGGCTGCGATCAGCTCTTCGAGCGAGCCCAAACCGTCTTCAGTGTACTTGCGCAGGCCGCGTGGATCGTCGTAGTAAATGTGGGTCAGCTGGGGGCACTGCTCGCGCACCTCCAGCATTTTGTCGACCTGCTCTTGGTCTTCCACCACACAAAAACGCACTTCAGCGTTGGTGATGGGGAACACGCATTCGGCTGCGGCGGCGTCTTGGTACAGCGGCACCGGAATGGCGCCCAGCGACTGCGCGGCCAGCATGGTGGCATAAAGGCGCGGGCGGTTGGCCCCCACCACGATCAAATGCTCGCCGCGTTGCAAACCCGCTTGGTGCAGACCGCAGGCGATGGACTCGACCAGTTGCGACAAAGCAGACCAGCTGGTAGCCTGCCAAATGCCATAGAGTTTTTCGCGCAGTGCGGGCGCTGTGGGGCGCTCGGCAGCGTGCTTGAGCATCAAACGGGGAAACGTTGTTTGCATGACCTGACCTGTCTCCAAAAACGGTGCATTGAATGCAATGCGACTGAACTTGTTGGGATGCTAGGCATTCGTTTGACGCCAAGTTGTCGTTTGGACGACAATTCAGGGAAGACCCCTAGCCCAACGACCGTCTACTGGCACACCAACGAACACCATGGCCAAAGAAAACAGCGTCCACCAGCGCCGCCGCGCACCCACCCCAGCCGAACTGCAGGACATCCCCTGGCTGAGCTTGCTGCGCCCTGAAGAACGCCTGCAAATCGTGCCGCAGCTGGTGGTGAGCGACCCCCAAACCGGTGACCACGTATGCCGGGTGGGCCGCCCTGTGACGTATTGGTTTGGCGTGATTTCGGGTCTGCTGAAAATGAGCACCGACAACGCCAGCGGCCAAACCATGACCTTCACCGGCATACCGCCTGGCGGCTGGTTTGGCGAGGGCACGGTCCTCAAGCGCGAGATTTACCGCTACAACATCCAGGCCCTTCGCCCCAGCGTGGTGGCGGGGCTGCCGCTGGACACTTTTCACTGGCTGATTGACCACTCGCTGGGTTTCAACCGTTTCATCATGCAACAGCTCAACGAACGGCTGGGCCAGTTCATCGCCGCACGCGAAATGGACCGCATGACCAACCCCGAACTGCGTCTAGCACGCCACCTGGCGGCCTTGTTCAACCCGGTGCTGTTTTCCGGCGTCGGCGAGGTGCTGCGCATCACCCAGCAAGAGCTGGCCTACTTGGTGGGCCTGTCGCGCCAGCGCGTGAACGAAGCGCTGCGCGTACTCGAAGCGCATCGGCTCATTCGGGTGGAATACGGGGGCCTGCGAATTTTGGACTTGCAGGGGCTGCGCACCGCCACTTTTTAAAACACTCACCCGAGTCATTTGCGCGACGAAAAACCCCTCGTCCTCAGCATTTACCCTCTATTCACAAAAATTTGACACCGATACGCTTTTGGCAGTTTATTCATCAACCCCTCAGGAGCTTTTTTGATGTTCAAGAAAATTGCAGTCTGCGCCGCCGTTTTGACACTCGGCATCGG
The DNA here is from genome assembly GCA_027486555.1 of Comamonadaceae bacterium. Lineage (GTDB taxonomy): Bacteria > Pseudomonadota > Gammaproteobacteria > Burkholderiales > Burkholderiaceae_C > Limnohabitans_A. The sequence continues at coordinate 2,921 of JAIXOX010000141.1, read as the reverse complement.
ACAAACCATGGCCCAAACAGCCGCCCCCGCCGCCCCACCGCCGGCTTGGAAGCAAGGCATGCCCGCCGAAATGGCCAACTCCACACTGGCCCCGCTGGCAGGCAAGCTCACCGTCACGGCGGCGGCAGACATTCCGCTGGACAAGCTCAAACTGCCACCAGGCTTCAAAGTTGAAATCTGGTCCACCGGCACCCCAGGCGTTCGCGCCATGAGCCGTGGCGAAAGCGGCAAGATTTACGCGGGCACACGCGGCCTGGGCCGTGTTTACGAAATCAGCGACAACGGCAAGGAACGCACCAGCCGCGTGTTGGTCGACAAACTCAACCAACCCGCCGTCACCATGCACAAGGGCAACCTGTATGTCATGGGCATCGACAAAGTGCTGCGCTACGACGGCATCGAAGCCAACCCCAACGCACAACCTGTGGACATGACCGCCGCGTTCAAGTTGCCCCCGTTGCAGCACCACAACTGGAAATACCTGAGCTTCGGTCCGGACGGCAAGCTGTACGTGCCTTTTGGCGCACCTTGCAACATCTGCGAGCCCGGCGCTGAATACGCCCAAATCCGCCGTTACAACGCCGATGGTTCGGGCATGGAAGTGGTCGCCACCGGCGTGCGCAACACCGTGGGTTTTGACTGGCACCCCGTGACCAAAGAACTGTGGTTCAGCGACCATGGCCGCGACTGGATGGGCGATGAAGGCCCTGAAGACGAACTCAACCGCATGCCCAAGACAGGTCTGAACTTCGGCTTCCCCCACTGCCATGCCAACGCTGTGGCCGATCGCGACATCAAAAAGGACAAGCCTTGCGATGGCGTGACCTTGCCCGTGACCACCATGGGCCCACATGCAGCGGTGATGGGCGTGCATTTTTACACCGGCAACATGTTCCCAGCCGAGTACAAAAACGCCCTGTTTGTGGCTCGCAAAGGCTCTTGGAACCGGACACAAAAATTTGGCTTTGATGTGGCCATGGTGAAAACCGACGCCGAAGGCAAAAACGCCCAGGTCACGCCCTTCCTGAGCGGCTTCAAAGACGACAGCAACAACAGCTTCTGGGGTCGCCCCACTTACATGCTGCAAATGCCCGATGGCGCCTTGCTGGTCTCTGACGAGCAATTGGGGGCCATCTACCGCATCTCGTATGCCAAGTAAATGCGCTGCCCGGGCCAGGGCGCTGGTGACAGCGTCCCTGGTCCTGACCACGGCTTGGATGCCCTGGCCTGTGCTGGCGCAAGCCACCGTGCAGGGCAGGGCCGTGGCCAATGCGAATGTCAAGGCACCTGAACGTGCCGCCCTGTGCATGGCCTGTCATGGCCCACAGGGGGTGTCGCAAATTCCCAATATTCCTTCTTTGGCTGCCCAGCCCAAAACGTACCTTGAAAACAAGCTGGTCCTGATCCGCGAGGGCCTGCGAGAGATCCCCGCCATGAAAGGCACACTCGACGGCGTGCCCGACACCGAGTTGATTGCCTTGGCGCAGTATTTTTCAGCCCAAGTCGCTCCCAAGTCCGCGACAGCCAACCTTGAAAAACTGAGCTTTCAGCGCGGCCAAGAGCTGGCCAAAAGCGCACTGTGCGGCACTTGCCATTTGCCCGACCACCGTGGGCGCGACCAGGTCCCCCGTCTGGCCAGCCAGCACGAAACCTATTTGCGCAAGGTGATGCAGGAATACCGCGACAACCCCGGCCCAGGCCGCGACACCGTCATGGCTGCAGCGCTGTACGGCATCAACGATGCACAACTCAAGGACTTGGCGCACTTTTTTGCGCACAGCCCCTGAAGGGTTCTGAACAAAAAAGGGACAATGGGCACCCAGCCGACTTGGCCCTTTATTTGATTCAGCACGCCCATGACCCAGCCCCCGGCTTTTAAACGCGCCCCCCGCCCCGAGGGCAAAGGCGAAACGGCCGCGCCCAGCGGCACCTCGCGCCTGAACAAACGCATGGCCGAGCTGCGCATGTGCTCGCGCCGCGAAGCCGACGCCTGGATCGAGCAAGGTTGGGTCCACGTCAACGGCCTGCCCGCCAGCATGGGCCAGCAGGTCACGCTGTCAGACCGCATCACCATCGACAAAGCAGCCGAGCAGCAGCAATACCGGCAAGTGACGATTCTTTTGCACAAGCCCATGGGCTATGTGAGCGGCCAAGCCGAAGACGGGCACGAGCCCGCCATCACCCTGATCAACCCGCGCAGCCACTGGGGCGGCGACCCGTCCAAACTGCGCTTCACCCCGCCCCACCTGCGCGGCTTGGCCCCAGCCGGACGCCTGGACATCGACTCCACAGGCCTGCTGGTGCTGACGCAAGACGGCCGCGTGGCGCGTCAGCTGATCGGCGAAGACTCGGAGATGGAAAAGGAGTACCTGGTGCGTGTGGCCTACACCGGCCACGAAAACACCGCAGCCGCCACCGCTGCGTCGGCGACCTATGGCGGCAAAGCCAATCAGCTGACCGTGATTGGTGACTTCGACCGGGTCAGCGCCAACGTGCAAGCCGTCTTCCCCAAGGCACTGCTGGAGCGCCTTCGCCACGGTTTGAGTCTGGACGGCAAACCCCTCAAGCCCGCCAAAGTGGACTGGCAAAACCCCGAGCAGCTGCGCTTTGTGCTGACCGAAGGCAAAAAGCGCCAGATTCGACGCATGTGTGAACAAGTGGGCCTGAAAGTGGTGGGCCTCAAACGCATCCGCATGGGGGGTGTACAGCTGGGGCAAATGCCGGCGGGGACATGGCGGTATTTGGGGCCGAACGAATCGTTTTGAAATGAGCGCACACGAACCTCACTCGGGTTCGATTCCATTAAAAATACGGCATTGCCGTACAATCTGATCAATGCGCACTGTTTCAGAAACGGCTGTTTTTCAAAAATATGCGTCCGTCTTGTGGACTGAGATCGAGCGAACGGAGTTCATCAATTG
>JAIXOX010000150.1 GCA_027486555.1 Comamonadaceae bacterium | reverse complement strand
CGCAGGCACCCTTCGAGCGTGCTGTAGTCGATCCAGCTGTCGCTCTTGGTCACGCCAATGCGGTCGGCAAACAGGCGCAGGCTTGTCGGGGTGAAGCCCCGGCGGCGCAGGCCCACGATGGTCGGCATGCGGGGGTCGTCCCAGCCGCTGACTTTGCCTTCATTGACCAGTTGCGCCAGCTTGCGTTTGCTGGTGATGACGTAAGTGAGGTTCAGGCGGGCAAATTCGTATTGCTTGGGGCTGGGCGCGGCCAACAATTGGCATTCGCACAGGCGCTCCATCAGCCAGTCGTAAAACGGGCGCTGGTCTTCAAACTCCAGCGTGCACAGGCTGTGGGTGATCTGTTCCAGCGCGTCTTCGATGGGGTGGGCAAAGGTGTACATCGGGTAGATGCACCAGGTGTCGCCCGTGTGGTGGTGGGTGGCGCGTCGGATGCGGTAGATGGCCGGGTCGCGCAGGTTGATGTTGGGCGAAGCCATGTCGATATTGGCGCGCAGCACGGCGGCGCCGTCGGCCAATTTGCCGTCGCGCATCTCGCGAAAGCGCGTCAGGTTCTGTTCAACAGTGCGGGTGCGAAAAGGGCTGTCCACGCCGGGTTTGCCAAAGTCGCCCCGGTTGGCGCGCATGTCTTCCGCGCTTTGTTCGTCCACATAGGCGTGGCCGGCTTCGATCAGCGCCTCGGCTGCGCGGTACATGAAGTCGAAGTAGTCGCTGGCTTGGTAGGGCGCGGCGCTTCCGGCGGCTTGGCCGAGCTGTGCCCAGTCGAAGCCCAGCCATTTCACGGCGTCGATGATGCTGTTGACGTATTCGGTGTCTTCTTTTTCGGGGTTGGTGTCGTCAAAGCGCAGGTGGCACACGCCGCCGTACTCTTGGGCGAGGCCAAAGTTGATGCAGATGCTTTTGGCGTGGCCCACGTGCAAATAGCCGTTGGGCTCGGGCGGAAAGCGGGTGCGAATCTTGGCCGGGTCGGGCTGGCCAGCAGCGTGGTGCGCGGCGTCGCCGGGGCTGCCCGCCCAGCGGCGGCTGGCATAGGTGCCCTGCTCGATGTCTTTGTCGATGATCTGGCGCAGGAAGTTGCTGACTTTGTGCTCAGCAGAAGTGTCGTTGTGGGTGGGGGTGGTCATAGCGTCTGATTTTAGGGGCTGGCGCGGGGCTGGCTGCGTCAGTGACGTTACGACTGGAAACCACTGTAAAGCAGCGGCGGTGCACCAAAGCCCAGGCTGGCGCGCTTAAGAGGCAGGGAGCCTGCTTTCAAGAAAAGCCAATGTCACCAAAGGAACTTTGTCATGCTTTTTCCGTTCAAGTCGTCGTTTTCAAGGCCACTGCTCGTACTCGGGCTGTTGGGTCTGGCTTTGATGCAAGGGGGCTGCGCGCACCCGGTGTTTGTGGAGCCGTCCGTGTCGGTGCATTCGCGCATCGGCCATGTCCCGGTCTACAGCCAGGTGGGGGTGCCTGGACCGGTCTATTACGCTCCGCCGCGAGTGATTCATGTTCCGCCACCACCACCCCGAGTGATTCACGTTCCGCCACCTCCGCCGCGGGTGGTTTATGTCCCCCCATCCCCGCCGCGTGTGGTGTTTGTGCCTCGGGCTCATCCCCCAGCGCAAATTTGGGATCACAGGCATCACCGTGGGCACCGTGGCCAAGAGCCTCGACAGTACCGTGAGGAGGAGCGGGAGCGCGGCCGCGATCGTGATGGGCGGGGGCAGCGCGATCAGTGGCGGCACTGAGCTGACTTATTGCTTGGGTGATTGCTTCAGTGCTGATTCGGCCAAAAGCTGGAGATCTTCACCCATGCTTCAGGGCCGCTGGCGCAGCACCATCTCGTCGCGCCGGATTTCCACGTCAAAGTGTTTGAGGAAGGCTTGGCCCAGCAGGGCTTGGTTGGGCTGCAGGCCGCTCAGGCCCACGGTGACACTGGCGTCGTTGAGCACCAGGTGGCCCGCCCGCACGGGTACGCTGCGCACCAGTTGGCCGGGTCGCTGGCCGTTGGCGGTGTGCAGCGTGATGCTCTGCCCCTCAGGCAGCTCGGCCTGCGTGGCCAGCACCTGGCTCACACTCACATGGCTGGCACCGGTGTCCACCAAGAACGTGACGGGCTGGCGGTTGACTTCGCCTTCGACATGAAAATGCCCATCCCGCTGGCGCGGAATGACCAGATCGCCCGAACTGAGCGCATAGGGCTTGAGGCTGGATTGTCGGTTTTGCTCGATGCGCTCAAACACCAGATACAACACCCCGGCCACGGCCAGCCACACGGCGGCGATGGCCAATGCGCCTAGGCGGGCGGTTTTTTGGATCGAAGGGGTGGGCATGGATGGGGAGAGGCTGTAAAGAAGAGCCTTAAGGGTAACTTGTCCAGCAGCATCCTGATGTGCTCATGGAGCCTTCTTTAGTCTTCCTTGGCCCTCTTTTCTCACCCTGGACCCTTTTTGCAACCCCGAGCCCTCTTTTGTCACCTTGAGCCCTTTTTTGTCACCTCGAGCCCTTTTTTGTCACCCCGGGCCCTCTTTTGTCACCCCGGGCTTGACCCGGGGTCCATCTTCTGGTGTTCTCGCGTTTGAAAAGACGAATACATGGTTCCCGGATCGAGTCCGGGATGACGGTGGTGGGCATGATGAGAGTCCGAGAACTTCGTGGCGGTGCGTTCACATGGCCTTGAACAAATGCGCGTAAAGGCGGCTCACGCTCAGCTTTGTGGGCAGGCCTTTCAGGCGGAGACTCAGACGCCCCGATTCGTCGCGGGTGACCGATTCGATGGCCGTGGCGCGCACCACAGAGCCCCGGTGGATTTGCCAGAACACTTGTGCATCGAGCCGCTGCATGAGTTCTTTGAGCGGGGTGCGCAGCAGCACTTCTGCGCCGTCGGTGGTGAACACGCGAACGTATTTGTCGGCCGCTTCCAGGTGCAATACATCGGCCACGGGCACCATGCGCAGCTGGTTGCCCACGCTGGCTTGCAGCAGCAGCAAGGGAGCTTCGGGTTTGGCGGTTTCGGTGGACGCGCTCAGCAAGGCGCGCAGCTGGTTGAGCACCGGGTCCAGTTGCTCGCTGGTTTGGGGACCGGGCTGGCGCTGGCGCAGGCCGTTTTGCAGCCGCGCCACGGTTTGGGCCAGCCGGTCGGCGCGCACGGGCTTGAGCACGTAGTCCACCGCCTGCGCGTCAAACGCGGCAATGGCGTATTGGTCATAAGCCGTCACAAACACCAGCAGCGGAAAGGCGCTGTCCTCGGGCCATTCCTCGGCCAGCTCGGCAGCAGCCTCCAGCCCGTTTTGGCCTGGCATGCGGATGTCAAAAAACAGCACGTCGGGGCAGTGCTGCAGCGCCAGTTGCACAGCGCTCAGGCCGTCGCCCGCAGTGGCCAGCACGCGCAGCGCGGGCCACAGTGCGTGCAGCTCGTTTTGCAGGGTTTGGGCCAGCAGCGGCTCGTCTTCGGCAATCAGGGCGGTGGCGGGGGTGTTCATGTGGTGGATATTTTTTCTTCGTAGGAGCCCACCCTGTGGGCGATGGTTTTCAGGGCGTGTGCCACGCCCATCGCCCAAAGGGGTGGGCTCCCACAAAAAGCACGCGCAGTAGGGGGCCGCATTTCATGCTTTGTCATGAGGGTTGTTGAATGGCAATGTCAGCACCACGCAGGTGCCGCCCGTGGTCAAGGGGCTGATGTGCATGCCAGCGCGTGGGCCATACAGGGTGTGCAGGCGCTGGCGCACATGGCTCAGGCCCCAAGAGGGCCCGGCATGTGTGCCGTCTGCCTGCAGGGGGCGGGCCGCTTCGGCCAGTGCCAGTTCGCTGATGCCCAAGCCGTTGTCGCGCACCGTCAGCAGCAGTTGCTGGCCTTCGGTTTGGGCTTGAACTTCAATGCGGCCGCCGCTGACCTGTGGCTCCAAGCCGTGGCGGATGGCGTTTTCTACCAGAGGCTGCAAGATGAAGCTGGGCACCGGGGAGGTGGCCAGCGCGGGTGGTAAGTCGAGTTCAAACACCAGTCGCGGCCCCATGCGAATCGCCATCAGGCTCAGGTAGTCGTCAAGACGCGAAAACTCGTCGGCCAGCGGGTGCAGTGGCTGGCGCGATGCCTGCAGCGTGGTGCGCAGGTAGTCGTTCAAGTGGTCGAGCATGGCGTGGGCCCGCGTTGTGTCTTGCCCGATCAGCGCCCGCAAATGCGCCAGTGTGTTGAACAGCATGTGTGGCTCAAGCTGCGACTGCAGCAGCATGAGCTGGGCTTGCGTCACCTCGTTCGCCAGCGATTCGGCTTTGCCGCGTTGGTAAAAGAACACCAAAAAAGCCGCGCTGATGGCCACCGAGCTGACCACCATGCCCACAAAGCGGTTGCGGTTAATGTGCCATAAATCCCAGGTGGACCAGCCCGCATAAGCGTCGCCTACCAGCGTGCCCAGCGCATAGCCCAGCGGAATGCCCATCAACAGCATGAGCGTGGCGGGCAGGGCAGGCGGCCAGTAGTAAGGCGCTGGTGAGCGCAGCTGCCGCTTGAAGGGATAGCGCACCACATCCGTGAATAGCCAGATGAAAGTGGAGATGGCGTATGAGTAGACCAGCGACACGTCAAAGCGGTGGGGCAGACCGTCGTTTTTGTGGCCGATCCAAGTGGCCGCAGCAATCGGCAGCGCCACCGTCCACACAATCATTAGACGTTTCAGCAGCGGTATGCGTTGGTCGGCGGGCAGCCAGGCGAGGAGGTTCTTGAAACGCATGCTTGTTCCACTTCAGGGTGTGGGCAGGTGTGACTTGAAAAAGTCCGCCACTTTTTGATGCAGCGCAGGCAGTTGGCCGCGGTCAAAACCAGGTGGGTCACTCAGCAGTTGGTACGCGATGCTGTCCGCTGAGCCCAAGGGTGGCAAAGGCGATAGCATCATCCCGTGGCCGGCCTGGGGCATATCGGCGATGGTGGTGCAGCTTGTGCACATGCGCTGCACAGCTTGTCCGTGAAAACGAGGGATTTGGTTGATGTCCTGCCTGGCCAGGATGAGGCCCAAGGACACAGCGGGCGTGACCAGGGTGGACAGATCAAAGTCCGCAGCAAACGGCACGGCTGCGATAACGGCACGGACTCTGCGGTCCTCGTGGCTGTAGGGCGTCGCGTCGCCGAAACGCCAGCGGATCACTACTTTGGCCGTTAGCTTTTTCAGACCGTCCAACCAGCCCCCATTCAGGCGGGTGATGAAGCCAACACACGAAGAAAAGTCTTCGGCAATATGCGCTTCACAGTGATTGCGAAAACGGGCCGGTGACCACTGACCACCCGCCAAACTCAGCGCGGTGTGTCCACCCGCAGAGCCGCCATACACACCGACTTTTTCCGTGGACGTGACCGGACCCAACAATGGATCTTGCGCGATCAGGTCGATGGCCTGCGAGACTTCGGCTGGGCGCAGTTTCCAACTGCTGGGGCCTGGATTGCTGAAGTCTTTGTAGTTGTCTTGATGGTGTTCGGGCATGACCACCACGAAACCGTTTTCGACCAAGGTGCGTGCCAGATCCACATGAACCCAGGGCGACCCGCCCGAGCCGTGCGAGATGACCACCAAGGGGTGAGGCCCGGGGTCGGGCTGCGCGTTGACGGCCAGTGAAAAGTCAAACGGCCCTTTTTTCACAGGCTGCTCGGCTTGCGCCGTGGGGTAAAAAACGGTCAGAGGAACGCGGCCTTTTTCGCCTGCCCGCTCCACGATGCCCATGCCTGCTTGTGACACGGATGAAAAAACCAACAGCCATCCGATCGCGATGCGTCTTGCGCGGACTCGATGCAAAAGGCGGTTGAAGCGTTGCAGGCTGAAAGGCTTGGGTTTGCGAGTGTGCATGGGGCAAAGTGGGTGTGGGAAGACCCAAGCGATGGGGTCAAAGGTTTTTGGGCGGGCGATGAGGGTTGACCCAGACCGTTGCCAAGCGCATGGCCGATCCATGAACAGCCGTTGGCAAAGTGGTTTGTGGTGGTGGGGACATCCATGTTGTCATCTCAGTGGGCTGTGCCTGTGTGGATGGTTGATTCAATCTTCTTTCAAAGTGGCGCGAAGCTTTTTGCGTTCATGCGCGAGCATTCGTTGTTCTAAGCCATTGCCTGGGGCAAAACCATAGACAGCCAAGCCGTGCATCAGCAGGCCAAACCCCCAAGCTGCGGCGGGCCAGATCGACCAGCTTTGGCCCTTGCTCAAGGCCAGCAGGGTCAGGCCTGCGTTGACCACCAAATAGATGAAGGCATGTGTGAAAAATCCCATCTTGGCTTTGGTGCGTTTGCGGGCCAGGTGTTCCAGTTCGTCGGGCAATGGGGTGGGGGTCATGGGGAGTCTCCGAGGGTGACGCTGTATGTGACGACATGCGAGGGTGTGGGGTGGATGAAGTGTAAGCAATGGCCTATTGATCCGGCCCTGTGAAGTTTGCAGGGTGACTTCAATCTTGCACCTTGTGGGAGCCAGCCCTGCTGGCGATCAGTCGCTTGTGGACCACATGCTTTTCGCTTGGCTGGCAAGCTCCCACAAAATCCGCCCAACTGGCAACACGGTTCAGACTTCATTGGGCCGAATCTATAAGTTGTCGCCCTGATTTCACTTCAGATGCTTGACAAAAAACAGCACGATTTTCGCGTTGCTGTGTTCGCGCTCTGCGGTGCCAAAGGCACCGCTGGGCAAGCCGCCGCGCATTTGGGTCGCGGCCACGGTTTGGGCGATGCTGGCGGGCCAAGGAGACAGCCAGTCAAAGTGTCCAGCCTTGGGGTGGTCGGACAAGGTGGTGCATGTTTTGCAATGCTGCAAAACATGCTGGCTGTGAAAGCGGGGCAGCAGCACAAGGTCATTTCCTGCAATGTTCAGGCCCACAGGAATGCGCATGCGCGCCAGGCTTTCGGGGGTGAAGATGACCCCCACCGGCACGGCCAGACTGACGGCGGCAATGCGGGGGTCTGGGCGGGGGTCTGATGCTTCGACGCCTTGCCCACCAAAGGCCACTTTCAAGTTCGCTGGCATGTAGGGCTCGGGTGCGCCGCGTGCCATTTCAAATTGGCGTCGGCGCTGGGTTTGCAGTTCAGGAAGCTGTCCCAAGCCGTTCAGACAAAAGCCGATGTCCTCGTCCAGGTTCTGCGCACAGTGCTGGACCAAATTCAGCATGCGCCACTGCGCCCCCGCCAACACCAAGCCAGTCACACCGCCTGCCGACATGCCGTGCACGCCCACGCGGCGGGTGTCCACCAACGGTGCCAGCTCGGGGTCACGCGCCACGGCGTCGATGGTCTCGCTCACGTCTTGCGGGCGGGTTTTCCAGCTTTCGGGGCCTGCTTTGCTGAAGTCTTGCCAGTTGTCGCCCCGGTGCTCGGGCTGGGCCACCACAAAACCGGCGCGGGCCAGTGTGGCGGCCAGGGTGTGGTCAGGCAAGGCGCTGCCTGCGCTGCCGTGCGACAAGACAATCAGCGCCCGTTTGCCCGATGCCGCCGTTGAAGCGGCAGGCAAAGGCGCAGCGTTGCTGGCGATTTGGACGGTGAATGCGCCGTAAGTGACGGTTTGAGCCGCTGCCGAGGTGGGGTAAACCAAGGTGATGGGCATGCCGTTTGACTGGATCTGGCGCATGCCCACGGCGTTGTTCTGCGCGTGACTGGCGCTGGCGGCCAGCAAGCTGAAGGTGCAAGCCAGGCGCGTCAATGTTTTGAGGTTGGTCATGTGGTTTCTTTCATTGAAGTTTCAAAAAACACCAAACCCGAGCGATCACGATGCCGGACAACAGCCCATACAAAGCGCTGATGCCGATGGCCGCTTGCAAGCTGCGCATGGTTTCTGGTGCGATGGCGTTCAGCATGCCCACGACAAATTTGCAGGCAAAGATGGCCATGAAAAAAGCCAGTGGCAACCAACTTCCGGGCAAGGTGAAGCGTTGGGTGGCGGGGTTGAAGCTGGCCCCAGCGGGTGCGGCGCTTTGGCTCAAGGCCCAGCTCACGAGCAGGCCCGTGAGTGCCCAACTGATCAGGGCGATGGCCAACCAAGGCGTGGGCCACCAAAGTTGCACCACGCTGATCAAGGTCACAACGGTCAGCGCGACTTTCGCGCCCAGCAGTTGCAGCTTGTGCACTTGCCGGGTGCGGGTCTGCAGCCAACCCAGCGCGACCAAGGCGATGAACAGGCCGAAAACCCAGAAGGGGATGTGTTGGAGTGTTTGCATGTCGACGTTCTCGTGATTCATATCCAGCCCAACCACTGGCCCCAAACCAGTTGGCCGAGAAAGCGCCCGGGCAACAGGGTGAATAAGCCTGTGACGATGCAGGCCCAGAAATACAGCTGTTGCATGGTTTTGCGGTGGCCGGTGATGTTGCCCGCCGCCAAATACCGGAAGGCCCGGAACAGGCTGAACAGAGTCAGCGGAATGAGCAAATGGATGGGTGTGTAGCCCCAGAGGTTGGGCAGCCTGAAGTCGCGGATGAACACGCCCGTGAGCGCGGCCCCCAGCATGCAGGTGACCCAGGCGTAGCCCAGGGCGCGGTGCAGTTGTGGGCGAAGGGTGGAGCCCATGCGGGCCCAGAGGACCCAGGGGCCGATGGCGACGGCGCTGAGCGCCAGGCTCATGTGGACGGCGATGATGGGCGTAAGGGATGAGGGTAGTGGCACGTTGTTTCTCTGGGATGGCTTGTGGTGCCTGCACTGTGGCGTGCCAGGAGCCTCTTATCAATGTGTATGCGACGGCTGACCGTTCAAGCGGCGCGAGATGCCGTGGACGGGTGTGAATGGTGGACGCAAATAGGCGAGTGCGACGAATTCTTGAAGGCGGCGATGCCCAAGCAACGATAATCCCCACAGATTTTTCGAGGAGCGTTTGTGGACCTGATGTTGTTGCTGAAAGCCGCCGTGATGGGCGTGGTCGAGGGGCTGACCGAGTTCTTGCCGATCTCGTCCACCGGGCATTTGATTTTGGCCGGGGCCTTGCTGGGCTTTGACGATGACAAGGCCAAGGTGTTTGACATCGCCATCCAGACGGGCGCGATTTTGGCGGTGATCATTGTGTATTGGCAAAAGATCAGCAGCACGGTGCGCGCCTTGCCGCACAGTGCCGATGCCCAGCGTTTTGCGCTGAATGTGTTCATCGCCTTTGTGCCTGCAGTCATTTTGGGCTTGATGTTTGGCAAGGCCATCAAGGCAAACCTGTTCACGCCCGAGGTGGTGGCGACCAGTTTCATCATTGGCGGCTTCATCATTTTGTGGGCTGAGCGCAGACAGACTCGCGCCGTGCATATTGCCGAGGTCGAAGACATGCGTTGGCAAGACGCGCTCAAGGTGGGCTTGGTGCAGTGCCTGGCCATGATTCCGGGCACCAGCCGCAGCGGCGCGACCATCATTGGTGGCATGTTGCTGGGCATGTCGCGCAAGGCGGCGACCGACTTTTCTTTTTACCTGGCCATTCCCACGCTGATTGGCGCGGGGGCTTACAGCTTGTATAAAGACCGCGCTTTGCTCAGCATGGCCGACGCACCCATGTTTGCGGTGGGTCTTTTGTTCTCGTTTTTAAGCGCCTGGGTGTGCGTGCGCTGGTTGCTCAAGTTCATCTCAACCAACAGCTTTGAGGTGTTTGCCTGGTACCGGATCGTGTTCGGTCTGGTGGTGCTGGGCACGAGCTACTTTGGGTTGGTGAGCTGGGCGGCTTGAGTGCCCTGATTGTCTTGAGGCCCTTGAGTGGGCGACTCATCTCTTGGCGTGGTTGGCTTCTAAAACAAGGTGGGTTTTAAAAAGCCTGGGTCCGCGCAAGAGCTGGTTCAGGTGGGGCCATGCAGCACATGGATCAAGGGCTCACCCCGGCTCAATCGTCCAATGTTGTCGGCCAATGTGTTTTGGCGGCGACGCACGGTGCCTTCGGTCCAGCCAGACATGTGGGGTGTCATTTGCACATTGTCCAGCGCCGCAAAGTTAAATTGTGACGGGGCGCATTGGCTTTGTGTGGGCGTGGGGTATTGGTACCAAGTGTCGATCACTGCGCCGCCAATTTGCCGCGAGACCAAGGCCAGGTAAAGGGCTTGCTCGTCGATCACCGCGCCACGACCGACGTTGATCAAGCAACTGTCCGGTCGCATGGCCGACAGGGCTTGTGCATCGACCAAGCCCCGCGTGGTGTCGGTGAGCGGCAAGCTCACCACCACGGCGTCGGCACTGGCCAAAAAATCTTGCAGGCCATCCAGCGTCCAGCTTTGGTCCACATGCGCATGGCTGATGGGGCTGCGGTTGGCCACATGAACGCGCATGCCAAAGGCCTTGGCGCGGTGGGCAATGGCCTGGGCAATGTGACCAAAACCCAACAAACCCAAGGTTTGCGCCCCCATTTCGGTGCGCAGGGCGCCGGGGCGACCTGCCCAATAGGTCCAGCGTTGCTGGCGCAGGTCTTGGTCAGCTTGAGCCAAGGGCACATGGCGCATGAGCAAGGCCGACATGACGTATTCGGCAATGGCGTTTTCGTGGCCAAAACAATTGGCCAAGGTGCACTGGGTGGGCAGCAAGGCGGTGTTGACCGCGTCGGTGCCTGCGGCCGGGGCATGGAACAGCCTTGCCTTGTGTGGGATGGGCATGCCAGAGTGCAATTGGATACCGATGACCACGTCTGCGGTTTCGTATTGGACCCGTTCGCCTTGCTGATCGAGCGCGTCACTCAGGTCCGCGATGGCGTGTTCATGACCCACAAGTGCCTCAAAGCCCGGACGGAAATTGGCAGCGTTTTGACCGTGAAAAACGATTTTCAAGGGTTGGGGATTCATGGTGTCTTTTGGGTTTGTCGAGGGTGCTGTGTGGGGTGTGTTTTGTGTTGCACTATGCCAGACACACGCCGTGTGCAAGCAAGGGGCGTGTTGCGGGTGCGACCCGTCAGCGACAATGGGGCCTTGTTTTTGTGAGGCTCTTGGCCATGACCCCGCTGAAAAAAGTTGTTTTGTTCACCGACACCGATGGCCGCGCACGATTTCGTGACGAATGGATTCCTCTGACTGAAGGCACGCCGCAAAGCCGTTTGTCGGCTTTGATGGCAGCGAGTGCTTGTCAGTTGCGTCAAAGCCCTGTGGGCTTTCAAAGCAGTTTTCATTGCACGGGCAGCCCGCAGTGGTTGTTTGTTTTGGGCGGTCAGATGGAAATTTTTTTGCAAGACGGCTCTTCGCGTGTCTTTGGCCCTGGCGAGTTTTTCTATTCGGCAGACACCTTGCCCGAAGGTGCGAGCTTTGACGCCACGGTGCACGGTCATTGGAGCCGCCAAGTGGGTGCGGACCCCTTGGTGACTTTGTTTGTTCGGGACGGTGCGCTTTGATGCGATAGCCTTCAAGCGGCTTGGGGGTGGGAGCCCAAAAAAAAGAGCCTGCATCAGCAGGCTCTTGTGGGCGTGAAAAACGCTGGATCAGCGACCAAAGCCACCGCGATTGCCGCCACCGCCGCCGCCATTTCCACCACCATTGCCCCCACGGTTGCCACCGCCATAACCACCACCACCACCGCCGTGGCGGCGACCGCTGCTGGCCAAGCTGTCGATGCTGGTGCGGGTCGGGTCGGGTTGACCGCTGCTGCGCACGGGCTTGCGGTTGGGCAAGTCAAGGCGCGCAAACTGGGTTGTTTTCAAGGGGTCAATGTGGCGTGGCAATTCGTCATCGTGGTTGCCACGGTCTTGCCCTGCGCCTTGTCCCCCGCCTTGTGGGCCACGGCCTGGACCACGGCCTTCTGGACGTGGACCACGGGGAGCGGGACGGCCTTGGCCATCGCCCCGGTTGTCAAAGCGTGGGTCGCTGCGTTGATCTTGGCCACGACCGCCCTCACGACCGCCGTCACGGTTCATGCCTTCGCGGCGACCGTCGCCTTGGCCTTCAAAACGCGGTGCGCCTTGGGGGGCGGTGCGGCGTGAAGGTGCGGGGCCGTTGCGCGGTGCGCGGGCCGGGCCTTGGCCTTCGCCACGGGCCTGGCGCGGACCGCCAGCGCCCCCAACGGCCACTTTGTTGTCACGGATGCGTTGCATCATGTCGCTGCGAGCGGCTTTGGCCGCAGCGGCCATGACATCGCGGCTAGGCGGTTTGCCTGCGCCGCCCCACAGGGTCTGGCGACCCATGGCGATGGGCTCGGCCACTTCGCCTGGCTCGGGACCAAAGCCTTCGAGCAATTGCACTGGAATCTCTTGCTTGGTGAAGCGCTCGATGTCCATCATGAAGCCTTCTTCATCCAAGCACACAAGGCTCACGGCCTCACCACTCGCACCCGCACGGCCGGTGCGGCCAATGCGGTGCACATAGTCTTCTGACACGTTCGGGATTTCAAAGTTAACGACGTGCGGCAAGTCTTCGATGTCGATGCCGCGCGCTGCAATGTCGGTGGCCACCAAAGCGCGGATGTCGCCGCTCTTGAAACCGGCCAGCGCCTGTGTGCGTGCGGATTGGCTCTTGTTGCCGTGCAAGGCCATCGACTTGACGCCGTTTTTGGTCAGGAAGTCGGCCACATTGTTGGCACCGAACTTGGTGCGCGTGAACACCAGCACCTGGCTCCAGTCGTGCTTTTGGATGATGTGCAGCAGCACGTCTTTTTTCTTGCTGCGGCCCACCGGGTGGATCACTTGCGAGATGCGCTGCACCGTGGTGTTGCTGGGCGTGACCTGAATGCTCTGGGGATTTTTGAGCAAGTTCGCCGCCAATTCGCGGATCTCGTCGCTGAAGGTGGCCGAGAACAGCAAGCTTTGCTTGTCTTTGGGCACCAGGGCCAGCACTTTTTTCACATCGTGGATGAAGCCCATGTCCAGCATGCGGTCGGCCTCGTCGAGCACCAGAATTTCGATGCTGGACAAGTCCAGGAAGCCCTGGCCTTGCAGGTCCAGCAAACGGCCGGGTGTGGCCACCAGAATGTCCACGCCTTTTTTGACCTTGCTGATTTGCGGGTTCATGCCCACACCACCAAAGATCACGGTGGAGTCTAGCTGCAGGTATTTGCCATAGTCGCGCACCGACTCTTCAACCTGAGCGGCCAATTCGCGGGTGGGCGTGAGCACCAAGGCGCGGATGGCTTTGCCGCCAAAGCGGTTTTTGCCCGGCTCACTCAAGCTGAGTTTGTGCAGCATGGGCAGGGTGAAGGCGGCGGTTTTGCCGGTGCCGGTTTGCGCACCAGCCAGCAAGTCTTGCCCAGCCAGAACGGCAGGAATGGCTTGGGCCTGGATGGGCGTGGGGGTGTCGTAGCCGAGCTCGCGCACAGCTTGCATGAGGGCCGGAGCCAGATTCAATTCTTCAAAGTTCATTTTTACAGAGCGCCATGTCCGGCGCGGGTATCGGCTCATTCAACT
>JAIXOX010000113.1 GCA_027486555.1 Comamonadaceae bacterium | reverse complement strand
CGTGAAGGCGTCAAAGAAAACAACACCGACCAGGATGACCTGCACCAGTACATGGCGCTGCCGTTTTTGCGCGGCTTGTTTTCCGATGCGGTGCTCGAGCCCATCCGCTTGCATGTGGACGCCAAGCGCTATCTGTGCCTGATCGAGCCCAGTTATTGGGCGTCTTTGTCAGCGGCCTCCAAGCACAGCCTGGAGCAGCAAGGCGGTGTTTTCAACGAGGCCGAAGGCCAGGCCTTCATGTTGCAGCCGTTTGCGGCAGAAGCCGTGCGCCTGCGCCGGTACGACGACTTGGCCAAAGTGCCCGCCAAGGCTGTACCCGGTTTAGACCATTACGCGGAGTCACTGCGTCAAGTGGCGTTGTGATGGGTTGGCACAGCGCAGGGCCAGCACCTTCAGCCCCTATGAAACTGCGCAGTCCAGCACCCAAACGTTGCCCGCCTGTGATTTGAGATGCACAAAGGCCAGTGCGCCAAGACCACCTCGCCTTGTCAGAAATTTGCGAAGTCGATCGGTCATCAATAGCCTTTGAAGCGTCAGGCGTTTTGTCATGCCTGTGTCACGCAAGTTCACTAACTTAGGGTTAATTCTTATGGCCTTAGGTCTGACTCCACGATGACTTCTCTTTCTCTGCGGCAACTCTCCAAGCGTTTCGACAACACACTGGCTGTGGATGGGGTCTCGTTGGATTTTGAAGCTGGCAGCTTCGTCGGCATCATCGGCCGCTCCGGTGCTGGCAAATCCACTTTGCTGCGCATGATCAACCGCCTGAACGAGCCCACTCAAGGCAGCGTTTTATTCAACGGCACCGTGGTCACCGATTTACAAGGCAAAGACCTGAACCAATGGCGTCGCAACTGCGCCATGGTGTTTCAACAGTTCAACCTGATCGGCCGCTTGGATGTCCTGACCAATGTGCTGATGGGGCGTTTGACCAGCGTGCCCACTTGGCGCGCCATGCTGACCCTGTGGAGCGATGCGGACAAGCTCGAGGCCTTGGAAGCACTGGACCGTTTTGGCATGGCCGATTTTGCATCGCAGCGCTGCGACCAGCTCTCGGGTGGCCAACAACAACGTGTGGCCATTTGCCGGGCGCTGGTGCAGCGGCCCCAAATCATTTTGGCCGATGAACCGATTGCCTCTTTGGACCCCCGCAACACCCAAATGGTGATGGATGCTTTGCGCACCATCAACCAAGAAATGGGCATCACGGTGCTGTGCAATTTGCACGATTTGGACATTGCCCGTGATTATTGCGGCCGACTGGTGGGCATGGCCGCGGGTAAAGTGGTTTTTGATGGCACGCCAGACCAATTGACCCATGATCAGGTCAAAACCCTTTACGGCATAGAGGCCCACGAGGCCTTGCAAGAAGCCCCCGGCTTGAACCTTCACCCAGCAACCATTTTGTCGACTTTGCCAAGCGTACAAGTTCACTAATTCTCACCACTCCCTCGTTCATTTCATCAAGGAACTTTCATGTTGAACCGTCGCGTCCTCCTCGCACTTGCCGCTACCAGCGCAATGATGTCCACTGCACAAGCCCAAGACTGGAAAGCCAAGTACCCAGAATTGGTGATGGCCACCATCCCCAGCGAAAATGCCGCCCAAGTGACCGAGCGTTTTGGCCCCTTTGCGGCTTACCTGAGCCGCGAAATCGGTGTGCCCGTCAAACTGCGCATTGCCGGTGACTATGCTGCCGTGATCGAAGGCCAGCGCGCCGAGCAAATTCACATTGCTTACTACGGCCCAGCCTCTTATGCCCGCGCCCGCATGATCGGCGTTAAGACAAGCCCTTTCGCCATCGAAGTGAACAAAGGTGGCGTCAAAGGCTACCACTCGGTGTTTTACGTCAAGGCCAACTCGCCTTACAAAACCATTGCTGACCTCAAAGGCAAAAACATTGGTTTGGTTGATCCCAACTCCACTTCTGGCAACAACGTGCCCCGTTTTGCCTTGGACAGCATGAAGATCAACCCCGATGAATTTTTCGGCAAAGTGGTTTACACCGGCAGCCACATCAACGCCGTGATGGCCTTGAACCAAGGCACCGTGGATGTGGCCGCCAACTGGTGGAACAACGAGAACGACTCCGAATTGCAGCGCATGGTCGACAAGGCCATGGTCAAGAAGGAAGACTTCCGCATGATTTACAAGTCAGAGCAAATCGTCAATTCGCCTGTTGCTTACCTGGACAGCCTGCCCGCAGAATTGAAGCAGAGAATTGAAAAGGCTTTTTTTGACGCCCCCACCAAAGACAAAGTGGCTTGCGACAAATTGTCGGACGGCAAAAACGATCCTTTCCAGCCCGTCAAGCACGAGGCTTACCTGCCCATCATCGAGCTGAACAAGTTCGTGGACAGCCTGCGTAAAAGATAATTTCCCGTGAATTCTTTGGATCTGCACAGCGCAGCCTATGCACAAGCGGTGGCATTAAAACGCCGCCAGCTTGTGCTGGGGTTCTTGGTGCTATTGGTGTGTGTCGGGATCTCAGGGCACCTTGCCGAGATTTCGTTGACCAAGTTTTTCAACAACATTGGTGCCTTCACCAGTTACATCGGCCGAATTTTTCACCTTGAAAATGGCCAATTTGTTCTGAGCAATCCCGCAGAGTGGTTTTGGGGCTGGAAAAAATGGCTGGCCCTGATGGGCGAGACCTTGTTGATGGCCTATGTGGGCACATTAATTGGTGCCTCGGCAGCACTGGGTTTGTGCTTCTTGGCGAGTAAAAACGTGACCGCCAATACGGCGGTGGTGTTTGCCACCCGGCGCTTTCTGGAATTTTCGCGAACTGTGCCCGAAATGGTGTTCGCCTTGATTTTTGTCGTGGCTTTCAGTTTGGGGCCCTTACCAGGCATTTTGGCGCTGGCCATCCACACCACAGGCGCACTGGGCAAATTGTTTGCCGAGGTGGTGGAAAACATCGACATGAAACCGATTGACGGTGTGGTGTCGACAGGCGGCTCTTGGCTGCACAAAGTCAGGTTTGCTGTGTTGCCCCAAGTGGCCTCCAACTTCGTCAGTTATGCCTTGTTGCGCTTTGAAATCAACGTGCGCGGCGCGGCGGTGTTGGGCTTTGTGGGTGCCGGCGGTATTGGCCAGACATTGCTCGAAGTCATTCGCAAGTTTTATTACGCCGATGTCAGCGCCTTGCTGGTGATGATCATTGCCACCGTCATGCTGATCGACGCGGTCACCGAGCGTGTTCGTCACAAGATCTTGGGGCAAGAAAGAAGTTCATGAGCGCGACAGACACGACTCCAGTCCTTGCACCCGCTGTGGCCCAGCGACAAGCCGCTTTGCGTGCGCAACACGCTGCGCTGTTTCTGCCCATTTACGAAAGCCACTGGCGCGCCATCACCGGGTTTATTTTGGCCATGGCCTTGTTCATTTATGGCCTCTTGAGTTTGGATGTGACCTTCGCACGCCTTTATGGCGGCTTGGGCGAGCTCGGTTCGATGGTCATGAAAATGTTGCCGCCCGACCCGGGCCGATTCAAGAGCTATCTGGATGCCATGCTGGAGACCTTGGCCATTGCTTTGTTGGGCACCTTGTTGGCGGCCATCGCGGCTTTTCCGTTAGGGTTTTTGGCAGCCCGCAACACCACGCTCAACCGCTTGGTGCAGTTCATGGCGCGCCGCAGTTTTGACACGCTGCGCGGCGTTGACATTTTGATTTGGGCGCTGATCTGGATCAACGTGGTGGGCTTGGGGCCCTTTGCCGGGGTCTTGGCTTTGTTCATGTCCGACTTGGGCATCTTTGGCAAACTGTTTTCAGAAGCCATTGAAGCGGCTGACAACAAACCTGTAGAGGGCGTTTTGTCCACCGGTGGAACAGCCACGGATTCGGTGCGTTTTGGGGTGTTGCCGCAACTGATGCCCGTCATGCTGAGCCAGGTGCTGTATGCCTTCGAGTCCAACACCCGCAGCGCTTCGATCATCGGGATTGTGGGTGCGGGCGGTATTGGCTTGATTTTGTCAGAGCAAATTCGCACGCTGGAACTGCAGCAGATGTCGTTCGTGATCTTGATGATCTTGGTCACCGTGTCTGCTATCGACTATTTTTGCTCCAAACTCCGCTTCGCCATCATCGGCAAAAGAGCGCTTTGAGCTTGACCAGCGCGCATCCAAGGCGTGTCCCAAGCTGCCTGCTTGAGCGTTTCAAGCGAGCCTGAGCGGTGCTTGCGGACATGGGGTGTGACCATGCCAAAGGTCCCCCCAGGCTTTGAAAAGGGTGGCGGGCAGTTCCGCTTTCGCCGCTTGCCTGGGTTTTTGGGCCAACCTGGCCAATTTCCATCATCCAAGCAGTCACCAATGTGCAAGCTCGCGAGCCCCATGCTTGAGAGAATGAGTTTAAAAGTAGGCAATACTTTTGCTCAGGCGGTGAGGCTACCTTTCCGTCAGTACCTACATTCATGGCGGCGGCATGCACAATTTAAAAAGTTGGAAAAGCTGGGTTTTGGCGTTGATGGGCTTGAACGCTTTAGCGGCACACGCCCACCCGCACCTCAGATTGGCTTACCAACTGCTGCCGGTATTCACCCAAGACCAGCTCAGCGCTGTGCGCGTCAGTTGGCAAATGGACCCGATGAACAGCAGTCTGGTGCGTAGCAACATCGACTTGAACCAAAACGGGCAACTGGACCCGGATGAATTGGCCGCCTTTGCCCAAACCAACCAAGATTTGATGGCGGGCTTCCAGTACTTCTTGACCATCGAGGGCGACGGTCCTGACCGAGCGCCCTTGGCGTTTGATGTGCAGGGCTTTTCAGCCCGGGACGCAGGGCGTGGCTTTCAGGGCGGCATCTATCTGGAGTTCACCGCCGTGCTCAAAACCACAGCCCCGTTGCGCAGTTTGCACCTGCAAATGCAAGACCCCACCTGGTTCATTGGCTTTGAGCCACGTTTGGGCCAAGTTTTGGCCTCTGCCTCTGCTTCCGATTGCGATGCCTCCTTCACGCGCGAAAAACGCCAGACGCCCACTCAAGGCGTGCAAGAGGTGCAGCGCATCCATGTTCAATGTGCGTTGGGCTCCGCGGCTCAGCCCAACACGCAGGCTTCAACAACCCAAGAGCCCATCCAAGGAGACAAAACATGAACTTCAAACGATTCGCCATTCCCCTTTTGGCCGGAGCTTGCTTGCTCACCGCCTTCACGGGCAAGGCATGGGCTTATGAAAAGTGCCACAAGTCCAAATGGGGACCCAACGACCAAATTGGCGCTCTCAACAACATCACCCAAGACAACATCATGGCGGCGGCCAAGTTGATCAAAAAAGGCAAGTCCATGCGCATGGGCATCGAGACCAACGCCAAAACACCAGCGTTCGCACCGCGCACTTATTCCGTCACCATTGTCCGGCCAGGTCAAGACTACGCTGGCCAAACCTTGGGCAGCACCAAAACCAATTACCACGACGACATCTTGAACACCTGGGTTGGCATTGGCACGCAGTTGGATGGGCTGGGGCACATTGGCATTGACAACACCTATTACAACTGCACCCCTGGGACCGAAGTCACCGGGCTTTCGGGTTTGAAAAAATTCGGCATCGAGACCGTGCCTGCCGTGGCCACCCGCGCCGTGCTGCTGGACATGACCGCCTTGATGGGCAAGGACATCATCCCGGAGGGCACGGCCTTCAACCAGCCTGAAATTGAGGCCGCCCTCAAGCGCCAAGGCAATATGAAGATCAACAAAGGCGACATCGTGATTTTCTACACCGGCTGGCACAAGCTGCTGGGTGTGGACGACAAGCGCAACGGCTCGGTCGAGCCTGGCTTGGGTGTGCAAGGTGCTCGCTATTTGGCCTCTTTGGGCGTGGCCATGATCGGCTCAGACACATGGGCGCTGGAGGTGATTCCGTTTGAAAACCCCGGCCAAGTCTTTCACGTTCACCAAATTTTGTTGGCCGAGTTTGGCGTTTTCATCTTGGAAAACGTGGTGGCTGAACAGGCCATCAAAGACAAGGTGTATGAGGGTATGATCACCGTGGCGCCACACCGCACCACCGGTTCTGTGCAAGCGATTGTGAATCCCACCTTCATTTATTAAGCCGCTTTTGATCCCAAAAAAGGGTGCCTTCGGGTGCCCTTTTTTTGTGCGTGGCCGCGGCGTCCGACGCGATGGTTTCATGGGTCCGGTCCGCAGATGTTTGAATGACCGATGTTGTGTCGGCCATGCAGATATGTTTTCTTTGTAAGAGCCCACCCCGTGGGCGATTGCATCCAAACCGCCAAGGCAAACCATCGCCCACAGGGGTGGGCTCCTACAAAAACCCATCCCTTGAGTGTTGTTCAAGACTTCACAGCGCCGGATCAATGAGCCGCTTCAACGCCTTCTCATCTGAACAGCGGCCGCATGACCGCCTTGTCTAGCCTAAACAACTCAAGCCTTCAGTGCGGCCTTGACTTGCTCGATGCGGTCTTGGCCCCAGAACATTTCTTCGCCTACAAAAAAGCTGGGGGCGCCAAACACGCCGCGCTCCACGGCCCTCATCGTCACGGCCTTGAGTTGGTCTTTGGTGGCTTGGTCATTCGCCATGGCCAGCAAGGCCGCCGCGTCAAATCCGGCGTCGGTCAACACCTGCCCCACGATGGCCGGGTCGTTCATATTGAGAGAGTCCACCCAAATCGCTTGGAACACCACATCCATGAAGTTCTGCATGCGTGGATCGTTTTTCGTTTGCAAAGCGGTCACCATCCGCATCAGCGTGGTCGTGATGATCGGGAAGTGGGGGTTCATGTTCAAGGGCACGCCATACCCGTCGGCAAAGCGCTTGAAGTCCATAAACGCATACCGCCCCTTGGCGGGCACGGTCATGGGCGATACATTGCCCGTGGCCTGAAACACCCCACCCAGCAGCATGGGCAGCAAGTTGGCCGAGGCCCCGGTTTCGGCGCACATCTTGGGCAACTGGGTATGGGCCAAGTAGGCGGCCAAACTGCCAAAGTCAAAGTAAAAGTCAAAAGTTTTCATGGGTGTCTCCTGCGTTGTCAAAACTTTTCCATGTAGGGGCGCAAATCGAGTTCGTGTGTCCAAGCGTCGCGGGGTTGCTGGTGGAGCATCCAATAGGCGTCGGCAATGTGGTCGGGGTTCAAAATGCCGCCTTCGTCCTTGAGTGCGTAGCGCTGCGGAAATTGCGTGCGGATGAACTCGGTGTCGATCGCGCCGTCGATGATGGTGTGCGCCACATGAATGCCCATGGGCCCGAGTTCGCGGGCCATGCTTTGTGCCAGTGAGCGCAAAGCCATCTTGCCACCAGCAAAGCCTGCAAAATGCGCGCTGCCCCGCAGCGACGCAGACGCGCCCGTGAAGATGATCGTGCCTTTGTGGGCCTTGCCGCTCACAGCCACCTCTTCGCGACTCACCATGCGCTTGGCCACTTCACGACCGGTGATAAAGCCCGCCAAACAGGCCATCTCCCACATTTTGGTGTAGCGCCGCACGGTCTCGGTCAAGATGCTGTTGGGCGAGTTGGCGCCGATGTTGAACACCATCACCTCGATCGGACCGATGCTGGCTTCGATGTGCTCGACCAATGCGATCACATCGTCTTCATTGCGTGCATCGGACCCGAAGCCATGGGCAACACCCCCGTCTTGTCGGATCTGCGCCAACAAGGGCTCTAATTTGTCCAGTGTGCGGCGGGTGGCGCAGACGGTGTAACCCTCGCGCGCAAAACGCCTGGCCACCGCACCCCCCGTGGCATCGCCTGCACCTATGACCAGACAGACTTTGGACATGGGGGCTCCTTATTCCACGCGAAACGTCAAGCCTGCATGGGCCTGCAAGCGATCGATCAGTTTTTGCCCCATGCTGGAGGCAGGCGTCCAGATGCCGCCGGGTGTTTCGGGGGCGTCTTGCAGCAGACAAATGGCCGCTTCGCTGATCATTTTGGAGGTACTGCCGTAGCCGGGGTCGCGGTCGCCTTGCACGCTCACGCGGCAGGTCTGACCGGCAGGGTTGTGGCCGATGAACAAAACGTCGTAAGAGCCGGCATCGCGCTCCGCACGCGAAGGGCCTTCGCCCGGTTGCAGAACATCGGCACCGCTCATGCTTTTATCCGCAGCAATCGCCTCGGCCACAGCCTGCCCTTTGTCGCCCGGGCCGGTGATGACCATTTCGTCGTAGACAAAGTCCGCACCCCAGGCTTGATTGAGCAAATAGTTCGAGCGGTGCACATTGCGGGTGTTGATGGTCGCCATCACAAAGGGGGCCACCCACATCTCCAGCACCTCATCGACCATGGGTTTGTGCGCGGTTGGCTGCTTGGGGCCGGTAAATCCGGGGGTTAAAGAGAAAGGGTTTTTCAGCAAGTCCAACACACCGGGCTGGCTGGCAGCGGCCGCCATGGTGGCCTTGAAGCTGGCCGCCGTGCCTCCCGAAAAAGTCCCCTTCATCTTGCGCACACGGCCCCGCACACGCGAAGCGGGCGTGCCAAAACGTTGCTGCATCTCGCCTTGCAGCATCAACACCCCCAGATCAAAGGGAATGGAATCAAAACCGCACGAGAACACAATTCGGGCCCCGCTGGCTTGCGCTGCTGCATGGTGCGCGTCAATCATCTGGCGCATCCAGGCCGGCTCACCGCACAGGTCCACGTAGTCCACACCGGCCTCGGCGCAGGCTTTGACCAAGCCACTGCCGTACAACTGGTAAGGCCCCACCGTGGTCAAGACCAAGCGGGTGCGGGTCATCAAAGCCTGCAGGCTGGCCGGGTCTTCGCTGTCGATCACCACCAAAGGCGTGTCCGCGGGTGCGCCCACTTCGTCACGCACGGCCGCCAGTTTGCTGGCGCTGCGCCCGCCCATCGCCCAGCGCAGGCAAGTTGATTGCTTGAGTAAATATTCAATCACCAAGCGGCCGGTGAAACCTGTGGCGCCATGCACCACGATGTCAAATTCTTTCATTCACGCTCTTTCATTCATGCTTTTCAACCGTGCTTTTCAGTCGTGCTTTTCAATCATGCACAAAGCAGGTCATGACAACTCTGGTCCTTGTGACAAGGCCAAAACCACAGCTGCCATGCTGACCTGAATCCAAAATAAATGCTGTCACTTGTGTGCTGGTTCATGTGTCACTCAATGCCCCTGCAATAACCGTGGGCAATCACGTCTTCAGCTTGTCATCGGCAAGGGCCGCGTATTCTGAACATCCCTTTTTTGTAGGATGCAAAGCATGTTGAACCGTCGTCATTTTTTGGGTGCTGGCATGGCCGGTGCCTCTGCGCTGACTTTTTCTTCTGTCTGGTCGCAAAACACCCCACAGTTTGGCGCCCCCGAATTGCCTGCGGTGGGCTTTCGCCGCATGAAGCTGGGTGCGATGGAAATCATTGCCCTCAACGATGGCGCGGTGCGTCGCCCCTTGGGTCAAGAATTCGTGCCCGCCGTGCCGCTGGACCAGGTCAAAGCGCTGTTGGCTTCGCAAAACCTGCCCACCGATTACATCGACGTCCCATACACCCCGTTCCTGCTGGTCAACGGCAACCAGCGCTATTTGTTTGACACCGGCTTTGCTGACAACGGTCCTCCCACCACCGGCAAACTGCTTGGCAACCTGGCCGCAGCCGGTTTCAAACCCGAGGACATCAACAACGTGGTGTTGAGCCACTTCCATGGCGACCACATCAATGGCTTGCGTTTCAAAAACGGCAACTTGGTCTACCCCAATGCCCGCGTGCATGTGCCAGCACCCGAGCACGCCTTTTGGACAGATGAAGCCCGCATCGCGGCGGCACCAGCGCAGATGCAAGGCGCTTTCGGGGCAGTCAAACGTGCCTTGACGGGCCTGACGGCAGACCAATTGGTCAAGTTCGAGCCCGGCAGCAACGTGGCCCCCGGCATCCAGTCGGTCGCAGCCTTTGGCCACACACCAGGCCACACCTTGTTCGCTGTGCGCTCCGAGGCGCAGTCCTTTGCCTACGTGGCCGACATCACCAACGTGCCCTCACTGTTTGCCCGCAACCCCGACTGGGCCGTGCTGTTTGACATGAACCCTGAAATGGCGCGTCAAACCCGTCGCCGTGTATTTGACATGCTGGTCAAGGAAAAAATGATGGCCGGCGGTTTCCACTTCCCGTTCCCGGCCTTTGGCTCCATCACGCCCTCGGGCAACGGCTACCAGTTTGTGCCCGTGACCTGATGGTTGAATCGGCCCTGCAAAGTTTGCAGGGCCCTTTACCTCCACGACCGGCACCCCCGCCGAGATTTTTTGTAGGAGCGACGCCCCCGTCGCGATAAGCCCCGCAGACCACCACCCATCGCCCCAAGGGCAGTGCTCCCACAAAATGCAGGGCCATGACCCTGTAGGAGCGACGCCCTCGTCGCGATCAAGCCCCGCAGACCACAAACAATCGCCCCGAGGGCGGGGCTCCCACAAAATCGCGATCAATCCCCGCAGACCACCACCCATCGCCCCGAGGGCAGGGCTCCCACAAAATGCAGGGCCATGTCCCTGTAGGAGCGACGCCCTCGTCGCGATAAGCCCTGCAGACCACAAACAATCGCCCCGAGGGCGGGGCTCCCACAAAATCGCGATCAATCCCCGCAGACCACCACCCATCGCCCCGAGGGCGGGGCTCCCACAAACAAAAAATCGCCCCGAGGGCGGGGCTCCCACAAAGACAAAAATATCACCACCGATGGTGCACATCCCACAAAGACAAAAACGCGAATGGGTCGTGATGCACAGCGCCCTTATGACGCTTTCAGGGCGTCGCGCAACTCACGTTTGATGATTTTTCCGTTGGTGTTTCGCGGCAGCGGCTGCCTGCGGATGTCCAGGGTTTCCGGGACTTTGTAGTCTGCAAGCTGGTCTTTACAAAACGACTGCAGCACCTGCAGGTTGAAATCTTCTTGCAGCGTATGCACAACGGCATGGGCCCGTTCGCCGAGAACAGGGCAAGGTCTTCCGATGATGGCCGCTTCCAACACACCCGGAATTTGCAGCAACACATTTTCGACCTCGACGCTGTAGATCTTGTAGCCCCCTCGGTTGAGCATGTCCTTTTTGCGGTCAAAAATGCGCAAATACCCCTTGGCATCCAGAGAGCCCAAGTCGCCAGAATGCCACCAGCCCGACGTGAATTCTCGTGCGCTTGCGGCCGGGTCGTTCCAGTAGCCTTTGACCACCATCGGCCCGGATATCCAAATTTCACCGACCTCACCCGGTGGCAAGGCCTGACCCTCATCGTTCATCACCAGCACGTCAGCACAAGGCAGGGGCATGCCCACAGAATCGTGCTGTTGCTCATCAAGGCCCATGGGCATGAGGGTGGTGGGGGAGGTGGTTTCTGTTGAACCATAAGCATTCAAAAGCTGAAGCTTGGGGAGTTTTTTGGCCATTTCCTCAATGGTCGAAGTCGGCATGGGGGCGCCACCAAAACCCCCAATGCGCCAAGCCGACAAATCGAAAGCATCGAAATCGGGCGCCATCAACAAAAGCTTGTACATGGCCGGCACCATCAAGGTGTGGGTCATGCCTTCTTGCTGCGCCATGTGCAGGAAATGATCGGCCTTGAAAACGGGCAGCATCAACAAGGTGCCACCCACAGCCACCATGCACATCAAGTTTGCGATCAAGCCCGTGACATGCGTCACGGGAACCCCGAGCATGGATTTGTCCGTGCAGCCGAGCCCCATGCAGCTGACATAGTGCTGGACCGAATGCACCACATTGAAATGCGTCAGCATCGCACCCTTAGGTCGTCCCGTTGTGCCCGAGGTGTAGAGGATGATGGCCGTGTCCTCTTCATCGGCCAAATGCACACTGTCACAAGGGGGCAAAGCCAGCCAATCACTCCAAGCCACGGTGCGGTCGTTGCGCAAGGCTTCAGGGCAGTGTCCTGCCACAAGAATCCATTGCAAATCTGGGGTTTGCGCGGGCTCAGGCAGTCGATCCAACAGCTCTGCATCGCACACCAGCGCTTTGGCCCCGCAATGCTGCAAAATCCATGTCAGGCCCGCTCGCTGCTCCCTCAGGCCCACCGCCACGGCAATCGCTCCCAATTGCTGAACGGCCAAAAAAGCGATCACAAACGCAGGGTTGTTGCCTTGAAACAAAGCCACCCGGTCCCCAGGCAAAATGCCCGCTTGCTTAAAACCTGTGGCCACGCTGGCGACCTGATCATTGAGCGCACGCCAAGTCAAGCGTTGTGACTCGCACACCACCGCCAAATGATCGGCACGGTGCAGGACTGTGTGGGCCAGCAAGGCGTGAATGCTTCTTGCTCGGGGCTCAAATGACCGCACCAGCCGGTCGCCAAAGTGTGCTTCGACGCGCACGCCCGGCAAGTTGCAGCTGAGCCAGGGTGAAAGTGCTGCAGAGCCCTCTGTTTTCATGGGTGAGGTCACTCAATCGGCCACAGCCACAGCGTTCGATCCACGTTCAATCAGCACCTTTTGGTCCAGCATCGAGGCCGCATGGTTCAGTTCAGATTGCGCGATGACCACGGTCATGTCTTTGCCCCGCAGCCCAAAAATCACATCCGACAAACGTTGCGAAAGCGCCGGTGCAACGCCTTCAAAAGGCTCGTCCAGCAGCAGCAAACGGGTCCCCACGGCAAGGGCGCGCGCCAATGCCACCAATTTTTGTTGGCCGCCCGACAGCAACAAAGCGCGGCGGTCCTTCATGGTGTGCAACTCTGGCAGTACGCTGTAAACCATCTCCAGACGTTCTTTGGG
This sequence comes from Comamonadaceae bacterium, assembly GCA_027486555.1. GTDB lineage: Bacteria > Pseudomonadota > Gammaproteobacteria > Burkholderiales > Burkholderiaceae_C > Limnohabitans_A. Next base: position 16,995 of record JAIXOX010000113.1, on the reverse strand, counting down.
CTGCAGTGTTGCTGAAACCCAGACAGGAATCAGGATGTTTTCTTCCACCGTCAACTCAGGGACCAGCCCACGGTCTTCAGGCATATAGCCAATGCCCAGCGCGGCCCGCGTGTGCGTGGCTTGCGTGTTCAGACGAACCCCTGCCCATTCAACCTGTCCAGCTGTGGGCTGAAGGTGGCCCATCACGGTGCGCAGCAGCGTTGTTTTGCCCGCGCCATTTCGCCCCACAAGACCCACCATTTGGCCCGGCTGCACGTTCAATGAAAAGCCCCGCAGGGCTTGAACCGACTGGATGGTGACGTTCACCGAATCAATTTTCAACATGATTAATGGCCTTGTTTGACGGTGCCCGTGACGTAGCGTTGAACCTCGACGTTGCTCAGCACAGACTCTGGCTTATCGTCGGCAATGACACGACCGCTGTAAAAAGCGATCACACGGTCTGAATAATGGGTCACGATTTCCATGTCATGTTCAACAAACAAGACCGTGACTTTTTCGCTCGACAAGGCCGCCGAAATCGTGTCCATCATCGGAAACTTTTCATCCACCGACACGCCACTGGTCGGCTCGTCCAACAACAAAAGTTTGGGTTTTCCGGTCAAGGCCATCGCAATGTCCAACAGCTTTCTCACGCCACCGGGCAACTCGGCCACCCGCCGATGAATGTGGGCGGTCAATTCAAATTTTTCCAGCAAGGCCTCGGCGCGGGCGATGCGATCGGCCGCGTGTGCCGGACGCCAAAAAGACTGATGGCCATCGTTGCAAGCAGCGGCCACCAGCATGTTGTCCAAGGCCGTCATGTCCAAGGCCAATTGAGGAATCTGAAACGACCGGGCAATGCCCATGCCCGTGATCTGGCGCGGCCCCAAGCCTTCGATGGATTTGCCATCCAGTTCAATCGTGCCGGCATCGGGCTTGAGGTAACCCGTCACCATGTTCACAAACGTGGTTTTACCCGCGCCGTTGCTGCCGATCAGACTCACACGCTGGCCGATGGGAATGTCGATGTTGACATCGTCTGCGGCGGTCACTGCGCCAAATGATTTTTTCAAACCCTTGGCCGACAGCATGTAGGGCATGTGTTGGGCGCTCATGACTTATCTCCTTTGTTTTGGCGGCGGTCCATCCACAAACTGCCCAAACCACGCGGCAGAAAACGGATCACAACGAGCAAAAACAGGCCCATGGCCAATTGCCAGGTGTTCGGGAAATACAAGTTCGAAAACGACCGAACCACCTCCACCAAAAACGAACCGATGAACACGGCCAACATGCTGTGGTGCCCAGCCAAAATGGCAACGAACACAAACTCACCCGACGTGGTCCAGTAACTGAAGTTGGGATCGATGTGACCCAAAGACATCAAGGTGAGTGCACCGCCCACACCGCCCATAAAAGCTGCAATCAAATAATTGGTCGCGATGGACTGGGACACCGATGCCCCCAAATACTCGACGCGCAACTCATTTTCCCGAATGGCCAAAGACACCAAACCCCTGACAGAGTCTGCATAAATGCGGGCCATGGTCGCAATGACCCCCACCACGATCACTGCCACGTTGTACAGCACCCAATTGGAGTTTTCTGATGCGATGGATTGGCCAAAAAGTGTTGGCTTGCTGACGTTGAATCCGTCAGACCCGCCCAAGCTTTCTGTTTTGACCAAGATGCCATAAAGCACCATGGAAATGGCCAAGGTCAGCATGGCAAAAAAGATGCTGCGGTAGCGTGCCAGCAAAGGGGCAAAAGGCAGCGCGCACAGAGTGGCTGCCAATCCACCCACCGCCACCATCAAAATGGCATCGGTGATGCCCCAGTGGTTGGCGGCCAAAGCGGTGGCATAACCCCCGGCTGCAAAAACAAAACCTTGTCCAAACGACACCACCCCGCTTCGCATTTGAATGACGATGCCCAGGGAGACCATGCCGTGAGACAGGGCCATGGTGGACAGGAACAGCAGCCACTTGGGCATGACCAAACCGGCCAGCAAAAATACAACGACCAACAGCGTACCCATGCGCACTGTTTTGCTCAGACTTGCGTGCATCAGATCTTCCTCGCTTGAATCCGTTGGAACAAACCTTCGGGCTTGAACACCAGAACAATCGCCATGGCGATGTAAATGCTGAACAGTTCAGCGGCAGGCCATGTGTGGACGGCCAGGGCGCGGGCCAAGCCAACAATGATGGCCCCAATGGCAGCACCTTGGATGCTGCCCAATCCACCGATGATCACCACCGCAAAAGAAACAATGATCACCCCCGAGGCCAGGCCCGGTTGCACCGAAATCATGGGGGCCGTCATGGCCCCCGCCAGCGAGGCCAGGAACACGCCAAAGACAAAGGCCCATGTGCACACGCGTGCCACGTTGATGCCCATGCTGGCTGCAATTTCATTGCTGTGAATGACCGCCAGCACAATTTTTCCAGTGCGAGTCCGGTTCAGTCCCCACCACACGCCAAGGCCGCAAACAATGGCAAACGCGATCAAGGTGAAGTCATAGCCCACGTAAGAAAGCGGACCCATCTCCATAACACCGAACAACATATAGGGCTCGGTCACGTAATAGGGCACTGCCCCCCAAATCAGTTTGGTCACATCTTCCAGAATCAGAAAAAGTGCGTAGGTCACCAACACAAGCAAGACTTCATCGCGACCATAAAAAGACCGCAACAAAACGCGCTCCACAAAGGGCGCAAGAATCAGCGCGACAGCCAATGCCGCCAACAACATGGCCAACAGCGACCAAGCGGGCGAAAGCCCCCAAGACACCGACCAGGCCACAAACGAGGCGGTCACGTAAGCACCCACCGCATAGAAGCTGCCATGGGCGATGTTCAGGATTTTGAGAACACCAAAAACCAAGGTCAGACCCAAGGCAACGATGAACAGCCATGAGGCGTAAATGATGCCGTCAAAAAGAATCGTCAGTGCGAGCATCGGTCGATTTCCACCAGGTTAAATGAACTTCAAAGACGAGCAAAGACACACCCCATGGGGCGGTCATGCTCAGAGGTGACGTGGCCAGCGACCCATGCCCCATGCAAAAAATGAGGCAGGGTCGCGTGAGCTGATTCAGCTCAGCACTTGGCACCTTTGAAGCCGCTCTTGATCCACTCTTCTGAACTCATGTTCGAAGGCGGATTGACGCACTCGGCCGGAAAGCGAAGGATGTCCACAATGTCCACCCGTTTTGTGGCAGGGTTGTACTTGGTGCGACCGATCGCCGTTTCTTGAATGGCCTGGTGACCGTTGCCGTTGACCATTCGGATCGTGCCCGCAGGCGATTCCCAGCTCAAACCCTTCATGGCAGCGGCCAACTGTTCGTGGTTGGGTTTTTTGCCACCGTTGGCTTCCATGGCTTTTTCTGTGGCCAGTTTCAAGCCCAGCAAGGCCTGCACCATGCGGTAGGGCGCTTGCACGGGAATGGTGTTGTACTTGTCTTCGTACAGTTTGAACCACCAACGGTTGAGCGCCGTGTCTGGCGACATCAGGCCATACGCACCGCGCGCACCCAAAATCACACCGTCGGGCATTTTGTCGCCCAAGCCTGGCAGAACGTGGTCACCCGCCGACAGGATCAGCTGCGAGCGGCGCATCACACCGCGTGGCGCTGCCTGCAAAATGAAGGACTGCAAATCACCGCCCCACAAACTCGAGTGTGTGATGCTGGCAGGCTTGGACAAAAGCGAAGAGATCTCGGTGCCATATTGACCGGCGCCAAACTTGGGGCGCAAGTCTTGCTGGGTTTTGGAATCAGGGAACAACTGCTCTGCGGTGAGCTGGAAATCCTTCAACGAATCGTGTCCCCAGGCGTAGTCCTGGTTGATGTAGTTGATGTTGTCAACCTTGATGTTTTTGGCTTTGAGGTAACGCCCCAAAGACACGTTGTCCATGGTGGCGTGGGCCGCGGTTCTGAAGACGTAGTTGTAGGACTTTTCTTCAAAAATTCGGGGGGTTCCGCAGTCGTACAAAATAAGAAACTTTTTCATTTCTTCGGCCACCGGGGCCACAGCCAAGCAGTCGCCTGAACCCACATAGCCCACGATCGCATCGACCTTTTCGCGGTCATACAAGTTGCGCAGTTCTTGCACTTGTTTGGTCGCACCGCCTGCTTCGTCGACGTACACGGCTTCAAATTTCATGCCGCCAAAACCCTTTTTGTTAAAGGGCGCGGGTGCCTGGCCATTGTTGAAAGCGTCAACCAGCACTTTGGCACCATTGACAGCAGGAATGCCAAAACTGTCGGCAGCTTGACCGGATAAAAAACTCACAATTCCCACGCGAAATGTCTCTTGGGCCACGGCTGTGCCGGACGCCGCGTACATCAGGCCCAAGGATGCGACCACACGGGAAAAGTTCATGACAAGGTTCTTGCGACTCATTGTTTTGTCTCCTGATAATTGGATGGTGAAAATCGACTGCGCACTCGACGAACGGATGGATGCCGCCTGACATCTCAAATCGACAACCTCGTGAATCCATCGGTTCCACATCGTAATTTCTTCACAATGGCCCTCCATGTCCCAGCAGAGACAGCTTGGTGTAAGCCTTTTTTCTTTTATAGGAGCGACGCCCCAGTCGCGATTTTTGTGGGAGCGACGCCCTCGTCGCGATGAAGCCCCGCAGACCACAAACAATCGCCCCGAAGGCGGGGCTCCCACAAAATCGCGATGAAGCCTCGTACACCACAAACAATCGCCCCGAGGGCGGGGCTTCCACAAAATGCAGCGCAATGTCCCTGTAGGAGCGACGCCCTCGTCGCGATGAAGCCTCGCAGACCACAAACAATCGCCCCGAGGGCGGGGCTCCCACAAAATCGCGATGAAGCCTCGCAGACCACAAACAATCGCCCCGAGGGCGGGGCTCCCACAAAATCGCGATCAATCCCCGCACACCACCACCCATCGCCCCGACGGCGGGGCTCCCACAAAATGCAGCGCAATGTCCCTGTAGGAGCGACGCCCTCGTCGCGATGAAGCCTCGCAGACCACCACCAATCACCCCGAGGTCGCGGCTCCTGCAAATTCATGCAGGCCCCTTCTGCCGTTCCCCCACAACATGCAGCCAGGTCCAGCCGCAACACTCTGCACAGGTGACAGCATCCGCCGCGCATTCGGATTAGCCTTTCATATCTGACTGCCTTCACCAAGGACCCCACCATGAAAACCACCACCCTGGGCAAAAGCCCGCTGAAAGTTTCCCGCCTGTGCCTGGGCACCATGATGTTCGGTGACCAGACGCCGCTCGAAGACGCACGCGCCATCGTCGCCGATGCGCAGGAAAAAGGCTGCAACTTCATCGACACCGCCGACGTTTACACGCTGGGCAAATCCGAAGAAATCGTGGGTGAGGTGCTCAAGGGCCAACGCCATCGCTGGGTCTTGGCCAGCAAGGTGGGCAATGCCATGTCGTCCTTGCCCAACGAAAGCCGTTATTCGCGCAGCTGGATGTTGCGGGCTTGCGAAGACAGCCTGCGCCGCCTGGACACCGATCACCTGGACATTTATTACCTGCACCGCGATTACAACGGCATGAACCTCGAAGAGCCCTTGCGGGCCATCGAAGCCTTACTGCGCGACGGCAAGATCCGCTATTGGGGCGTGTCCAATTTCAGGGGCTGGCGCATTGCCGAGATGGTCAACATGGCCCGCCAGATGAACATGCCCGGCCCCGTGGTGTGCCAGCCTTATTACAACCTGCTCAACCGCTTGCCCGAGGTTGAAATTTTGGAAGCTTGCGGACATTTCGGTCTGGGCGTGGTGCCCTACAGCCCGATTGCACGCGGGGTGCTCACGGGCAAATATGCGCCCGGCCAGACGCCCGCAGAGGGCAGCCGCGCCGCCCGTGGTGACAAACGCATTTTGGAAACCGAGTTCCGTGAAGAGTCGCTGCAGATTTCGCAAACCCTGAGGCTGCATTGCGAGGCCAAGGGTGTGTCGCTGGCCCACTTTGCCACCGCCTGGGTGCTGGCCAACCGCCATGTGAGCGCGGTCATTGCAGGTCCGCGCACGCTGGCGCAGTGGCAAGACTATGCGGGTGCACTCGATGTGACCATCACCGCCGAAGACGAAGCCCTGGTCAACAGCCTGGTGACCCCGGGCCACCCGTCGACGCCGGGTTACAACGACCCGTCTTACCCCTTGAATGGACGCTGAAAGCCTGTTCGCTTGACATGTGCCGTCATCCGACATTTTCGGGGACAAGTCTGCTTGGTGTTTCGGCCTGGCCAGCAGTTATGCATGAACGCTTTTTTGTAGGAGCGACGCCCTCGTCGCGAAAAGCCGCGCAGACCACGACCCATCGCCCCGGGGGCGGGGCTCCTACAAAATGCATTCCCCTGTAGGAGCGACGCCCTCGTCGCGAAAAGCCTCGCAGACCACGACCCATCGCCCCGAGGGCGGGGCTCCCACAAAAGGCTTTCACTCGTCAATTGCATAGTCATCAATTGTCAGTTTTTTTGAATACTTCAAGTAAAGGCACAATGGATCCATGACAAGAATTCCTCGTAAAAAACTTGTGGTTGCCGGTGCTGGCATTGGTGGACTGGCCGCTGCCATTGCCTGTATCCAAAAAGGCATGCCCGTGCAGATGTTTGAAAAGACCCCGCAGTACAAACATGTGGGGGCGGGCATCCAGTTGGGACCCAATGCGACGCGGATTTTGCAAGCTTGGGGTCTGGGCACCGCGTTGGCGCAGGTGGCCGCTTTTCCCAAGCAATTGCAAGCGCGTGATGCCCGAAGCGGCAAAGTGCTGGGCACCTTGCCCTTAGCAGAAAGGGCGCAGGCCTTATACGGTGCACCTTACGCCACCGTCCACCGCGCCGATTTGCACCGCGTGCTGCACCGAGGTGCCCAAGTCGATGGCGTGGGCTTGATGATGGGCATGAGCGTCCGGGACTGGAAAGAGCTGCCAGACATGCTGAATGTCCATGTAAACGGCATGCATCCGATTCACGCCCGTGCCCTCATTGCTGCGGACGGCTTGTGGAGCCCCTTGCGTCGCCAAATGCTGGTCACCGACCACCCCAGTTTTTCTGGTCATCTGGCATTCCGCGCCATGGTGTCGCAGGCCGATTTGCCTGCGCACTTGCGCAGCGATCAGATCACTGTGTGGATGGGTCACCGACTGCATGTGGTGCATTACCCGGTGCGCGGCGGTGAATCACTCAATCTGGTGGCCATCGTGCACGGAGCCAAGCCAGAACACTTTCAAGATTGGGACCAAGAGGCAGACACCCAAGACCTGATGCAAGCCATGGGCAAAGTGGGCCGTGATTTGCACGAGCGATTGGCCTCGGTGCCTGCTTGGCGAAAGTGGGCGCTGCACAACAGCCCCCCCTTGAAATCGGCCAGCGAAATGGTCAAAGGCCGCGTCGCTTTGTTGGGCGACGCCGCACACGCCATGCTGCCCTATCTGGCACAAGGCGCAGGCATGGCCATCGAAGACGCGCATGTGATAGCGCAGTGCCTCAGCACAGACGGCCAGACGGTGCAAGAGCAGCTTCAAGCCTATGCCGAGCAGCGCTGGGAACGCAATGCCCGCGTGCAAGCACGAGCTGTGCGCAACGGCCAAATCTTCCACGCCCGAGGCTTCGAGGCCATCGGCCGCAACCTGTCCATGCGCTTTATGGGCGAGCGGGTGATGGATGTGCCTTGGTTGTACGGCGAAGGTCACACCCCCTGAAAAGGCCCCGTTGCCTGGCAGAAGGTGCCGTCCGCGGCGGACGATCGCTTGGCATTTGTAGGAGCCCCGCCCTCGGGGCGATGGGTAGTGGTCTGCGAGGGTTGATCAGAAATTGGGGTCAGATCCCAATTTATTGGGCTTGTGAAGGGCGCGCTTTTGTGGGAAATGTAAATCTGAGTATGTAAACCAAATTTACGTCCCATAAAAATTAAACTGAATTTAATTCAATTAAAACGTAACTCAAATTTACAAAATCTCCCCGAATTCCAAGCTTTTGACCTTTTGTGGGCATGACACGGTAAATTGGCTGCCGCGCATTCAGACACCCACAATACTTCAGTGAATTTTCACCATGACGCCCCATCCAATCACGCCATACCCCATGCCCTTGCGGCGGCTGGCTTGCCTGAGCGCAGTGCTTGCCAGCGTTTGTCTGGCCCCCAGCGCTTTGGCGCAAAGCACCGATTTATCGGCCTGCATGGCCGAGTTGCGACCGGCTGCACGCAGCGGCAAAGTCAGCGATACCACTTGGACGCGTCACACCTCGGGCTTGCAAGCCGACTTCAGCGTCATCGACAAGCTCAACTTCCAGCCCGAATTTCGCACGGCCATCTGGGACTACATGTCGGCCCTGGTCGACGAAGAACGCGTGTCCGACGGCTCCGCCCGACTGGCCGAGCACCGTCAAGCGCTCGAAAAAGCCGAGCAACGCTTTGGTGTGGATGCGGCCACGGTGGTTGCGGTTTGGGGGGTGGAAAGCAATTTCGGCCAGACATTTGGCAAATACCCGCTGGTGCAAGCGCTGGGCACGCTGTCGTGCCACGGGCGTCGGCAAAGCTATTTCCGGGGCGAGTTTTTTGCGGCGCTGCGCATTTTGCAGGCCGGCCACATCGCGCCCGAGCGTTTTGTGGGCTCGTGGGCGGGGGCGTTTGGCCACACCCAGTTCATGCCCAGCACCTTCGAGCGCTTGGCGGTCGACTTTGACGGCGACGGTCGAGCTGACCTGATGGACAGCAGCGTGGACGCGCTCGGCTCAACCGCCAACTTTTTAGCCCGTGCAGGTTGGCAAAGCGGCTTGCCCTGGGGCATCGAAGTGAAGCTGCCCGCTGGCATCTCATTGGCGGGCGAGGGTCGCCGCAGCAAACGCCCGGTGGCCGATTGGGCAGCGCGGGGCGTGCGCCGGGTGGACGGCACGGCCTTGCCCGTCAATTTGGGCGCGGTCGGCTTGCTCACGCTGGCGGGCGTCAATGGCCCGGCGTTTTTGGTCACACGCAACTTTGACGCGCTTTACAGTTACAACGCGGCCGAAAGCTATGGCCTGGCCATTGCCCACCTGAGCGACCGCTTGCGCGGCGCAGGCCCCTTCGCCACGCCCTGGCCGACCGATGACGCGGGCCTGTCACGCGCCGAGCGGCGTGAATTGCAAGGTCTGCTGGTGATGCGCGGCCACGACATCGGTCCGGTGGACGGCATGTTGGGCGACAAATCCCGCGTGGCGATCCGCGCCGAACAACAACGACTGGGCATGGAACCCAATGGCCGCGGCGGCCAAAAAATCCTCCAAGCCATGCGCGCCCGCTGACCCCCACCGCCTCGAGGTCGTGGCTGTTTGTGGGAGCGACGCCCCCGTCGCGAAAACCCTCGCAGATCACCAACAATCGCCCCGAGGGCGGGGCTCCTACAAAAGTCTGGGCATCTCCCTGTAGGAGCGACGCCCCCGTCGCGATAAGCCTCGCAGACCACGAAGAATCGCCCCGAGGGCGGGGCTCCTACAAAAGTCAGGGCATCTCCCTGTAGGAGCGACGCCCTCGTCGCGAAAACCTTCACAGACCACAAACAATCGCCCCGAGGGCGGGGCTCCCACAAAATGCAAAAAGCTACCGCGTGCTGCGTACTTGTAGGAGCGACGCCCCCGTCGCGATAAGCCTCGCAGACCACAAACAATCGCCCCGAGGGCGGGGCTCCTACAAAATGCAAAAATAGACAATTCCCACAGGGGTCACTTCATACAAATCCTGCAATCCCAAAAACAGTCGCTTACAAATTAATTTTTTCATGCTACTTATGGCGCTTGCACACTCAACACCCGCACTTCAATAATTTGAAAAAAGGGAGGTGCAAGATGGAAAACAAGCCCCGGTCCAGCAGCTTGCGAGCAGGCCGATACACCCTGAAAGGGCAAATCTATTTGCTGACAACGGTCACGGTGGATCGTCAGCCGGTGTTTGCGGATTTCAAGGCTGCCCGTTGCTTGATTCACTGTCTGCAACAAGCCCAGCAATTGCAGCATGCCGACACTTTGGCCTTTGTGGTCATGCCTGACCATTTGCATTGGCTCATGCAATTGGGGGCTAACAATCAATTGTCAAAGTGCATGGCGGGTGTCAAATCCATCAGCGCCAGGCAACTTGGCATGCCTGTGTGGCAAAAAGGATTTCACGACCACGCCGTTCGCAAAGAGGAAGACCTCCCCGCCTTGGCGCGGTATGTGGTCGCCAATCCCGTGCGAGCGGGTTTGGTCCAACGCGTCGGCCAATATCCGCATTGGGACGCCATTTGGCTCTGATCCCTATTACCCTGAAGGCAGGACTCCCCCTGTAGGAGCGACGCCCTTGTCGCGATGAAGGCCCGCAGACCACCAAGAATCGCCCCGGGGGCGGGGCTCCTACAAAAGCCAGCATCCCCCTTGTAGGAGCGACGCCCTCGTCGCGATGAAGGCCCGCAGACCACCAAGAATCGCCCCGGGGGCGGGGCTCCCACAAAAGTCAGCATCCCCCTTGTAAGAGCGACGCCCTCGTCGCGAATAGCCTCGCAGACCACCAAGAATCGCCCCGGGGGCGGGGCTCCTACAAAAGTCAGCATCCCCCTTGTAGGAGCGACGCCCTCGTCGCGAATAGCCTCGCAGACCACCACCCATCGCCCCGAGGGCGGGGCTCCTACAAAAGTCAGCATTCCCCCTGTAGGAGCGACGCCCTCGTCGCGATAAAGGCCCGCAGACCACCAAGAATCGCCCCGGGGGCGGGGCTCCTACAAAAGTCAGCATCTCCCTGTAGGAGGGACGCCCTCGTCGCGATGAAGGTCCGCAGACCACCACCCATCGCCCCGGGGGCGGGGCTCCTACAAAAGCCAGCATCCCCCTGTAGGAGCGACGCCCTCGTCGCGATGAAGGCCCGCAGACCACCACCCATCGCCCCGGGGGCGGGGCTCCTACAAAATGCAAGCATTCCCCCTGCGGGTGTGACGCCCTCGTCGCGATGAAGCCTCGCAGACCACCAAGAATCGCCCCGGGGGCGGGGCTCCTACATGGGCAAAAACCAAACGCTTGCCTTGTGGCCTCGCACATGCGCCGCTGCGCGCACACCCCTTCAAAATTTGTAAATGTCGATCACAAAAAGACATAAGAACATTTAATTTCGTGTTTTCCCGACCACTTTGTGAGCCTAATCACATTTTGTAACAAATAGTAAATATTTAATATTTGAATATAAAATAACTACTAATCTATTTAAATGAGTTTTAAATTATAAATAACTCAAACAACATTTTTAAAATTAAAACAAAACGATTTTCACGCTTTCATCAACTTGCAATGGCTCTCAAATATACTGACACCTCAGATTTATTGTTTCTAACAATATCCAACTGAAATGTGCCACTTTTGGAGTCGGCACTGCGGTAGCCATGGTTTTAACGGTATTTGTGAATACTTTTCATACATAACCATCCCTCCCGCTTTGTGTTTGCGCATGCTCACCACGCAAACAACCTACGTAAAAACCACAAGTTTGACTGACGCTTGCGCCTCATGAAACCAATATTCCTTCGAGCCATGCCCCTGCTGGCTGCAGCCATTTTGGGTGGGTGTGCCTACGCGCCGGGCTTTTACACAGGCACCAACAGCGCAGGCCCCGAATGGCTCAACGCGGCTTTTGACCCTGCCGACGCGCCACCGCCTGGCTCGCTCCTCAGCATCACGCCCGAGTTGCTGCGCGAACAACGCGCCAGCCAGTCCAACGACATTCCCGAGCCCGTCAAGCAGCTGTTTGACAAGCCTAAGCCCTACCTCATTGGCGTTGGCGATGTGCTCAACATCATGGTCTGGGGGCACCCCGAGTTTTCGCCAACCACCACAGGCGCACAAGCTGGTGACGCATCCAGCTCAGGTTTCAACGTCAGCCCCGACGGCCTGATTCAGTTCCCCTACGCGGGCACACTCAAACTGGCTGGACTCACCGAATACCAAGCCCGCGACCTGGTGGCCGCGCGCCTGTCCGAATACATCAAAGCGCCACAAGTCACCCTGCGCGTGCAGTCATTTCGCAGTGGCCGTGTTCACATCGACGGTGAAGTTCGCACCCCGGGCACACAAGCCATCAACGACATGCCCATGACACTGACCGAAGTCATTGGCAGGGCAGGGGGCTTCACGCCCACCGCCGACCGCGCCGCCATTGCCGTCACCCGCAACGGCCAAACAGCCACCGTCAACTTGCCGCAGTTGATCGAAAAAGGCATCAACCCCTCCAACATCTTGTTGCGTCACGACGACCTCGTTCGTGTGCTGGGCCGCGAAGACGCCAAAGTGTTTGTGCTTGGCGAAGTGCTGCGCCCCAGCACCCAGTCGCTGCGCAACGGCCGACTCACCCTGAACGAAGCGCTCAGCGAAGCCGGGGGCATCAACCCCAATTCGGCCGACCCGCGCCAAATTTTTGTGGTGCGCACGGCCAACCCCGAAAAACCCGAGCTCTACCACCTCAACGCCAAATCGCCCTTGGCCTACGCCCTGTCTGCCGGGTTTGAATTGCAAGCACGCGACGTGATTTATGTCGACCCCGTGCCGCTGGTGCGCTGGAACCGTGTGATCAGCCTGGTCCTGCCCAGCGCCCAAGCCGTCACCACCACCCGCATCGTGACCGGCAATTGATTCATGCGGCACATCTTGACCTTGTGCGTGGGCAACATTTGCCGCAGCCCCTTGGCCCAAGCCTTGTTGGCGCGTGAACTGCCCGAGCACCACGTCCGGTCCGCAGGATTGAGCGCCATGGTCGGCTATCCGGCAGACCCCGAAGCGCTCCGATTGGCCAAAGAAAACGGACTTGAATTGCAAGCCCACCGGGCGCAGCAAGTCACCAGCGTCATGTGCCAGCAAGCCGAGATGATTTTGGTGATGGAGCAAGAGCACAAAACCCAACTCGAACAGCTCTACCCGCAAGTGCGCGGCAAAGTGTTTCGCCTGGGCCTGTACGGAAAATTTGACATTGCCGATCCCTATCGCCAACCGAGCGAAGCATTTGACACGGCCTACCAAGGCATCGCCCAAGGCATTGCCCTGTGGCTGCCACGCATCAAACAATTGAACTGACCATGAATCTTCCTAACCCGAGTGCGCAACTGGCTGTCCAACCCACATCGCCCATGGCCGATGAAGACGACGGCATCAACCTGCTCGACATGGTCGACGTGCTGCTGGACCAAAAGTACCTGATCGCCCTCGTCACTGCCATCGTGCTGGCCATTGGTGCTGGCTACGCGCTCACCACCACCCCCATCTACGAAGCCAATTCGCTCATCCAGGTCGAAGACACCAAGGGCAATTCGCTGGCCGCGCTCATGGGCGAAAACAGCGCCATGTTCGACGTCAAATCCCCAGCCAGCGCCGAAATCGAAATCTTGCGTTCGCGCCTCGTGATTGGCCAAGCAGCCAGCAACCTGCAGCTTGACCTGTCGGTCACGCCCAAATACGTGCCCTACATCGGCTCCTGGTTGTCACGCAGTGCCACCGAACCCTCCAAGCCCAGCTTTGCGGGTTTCAAAGGTTATGTCAGCGGCAACGAAAGCCTGCGGGTGGGCCGTTTTGACATTCCAGCACCTTTGCTGGGCATGCGGTTCAGCGTCTTGGCCACCGACACCGGTTACGAACTGGTCACCGCAGAAGGCAGCAAACTGGGCCAAGGCGTGGTGGGCAAGCCGCTGGCCTTCAGTCACCAAGGCCATTCGGGTGAACTCTTGATCGCCAAGCTGGTGGGCAACCCCGGTGCAGAGTTTTTTATCTCGCGCCGCTCTTTGTTGGGTGTGACCGAGCAGCTGCAAAGACAAATGAAAATCACCGAGCAAGGCCGCCAGTCCGGTGTCTTGCGCGTCACGCTCGAAGGCCCCAACCCCGATCGCATTGCCCAAATCTTGAATGAAGTGGGCAACCTGTACGTGCGTCAAAACACCGAACGCAAAGCCGCAGAAGCCAAAAAGTCACTCGAGTTTTTGAACACCCAGCTGCCCCAGCTCAAAAAACAGCTCGAGGACTCCGAAGCCAGCTTCAACCTGTTCCGTACCCAGCAAGGCACCTTCGACCTCGACACCGAAGCCAGTGCATTCCTCTCGCAAGTGGTGACCCTCAAAGTCAAGCTGTTCGAACAGCAAAGCAAGCGCAAAGAACTTGAACTGCGCTACACCGCCAAGCACCCCAGCATCGAAGCCGTGGACATCAGCATTCGCGACATCAAATCCGAACTGCGCGAAGCCGAAAAGAAAGTCAAAAAGCTCCCCATCATCGAACAAGACCTGCTGCGCCTGACCCGCGACGTCAAGGTCGACAGCGCGCTCTACACCAACTTGCTCAACAGCGCCCAACAACTGGGCTTGGTCAAAGAAGGCAAAGTTGGCAACGTCCGCATCATCGACAAAGCCATTGCTCCAGAAACCCCGATCAAACCCAACAAATCCTCCATCGTCGGCATCTCGGCTTTGCTGGGCCTCTTGGCCGGATTGGGTCTGGCCTTTTTGCGCAACAGCCTGCGCCCCGGCATCAAAAACGCCGAAGAACTCGAACACCGCCTGGGCCTGAACGTGTTCGCCACGATTCCCTTGTCTGCAGCGCAGCAGCAGCTCGATGCCGACACCATGGCCAAAAAGCCTGGCACCCACTTGCTGGCCACTTTGCGGCCCAACGAAGCCGCCATCGAAAGCCTGCGCAGCCTGCGCACCGCCTTGCAATTTGCCATGCTCGAGGCCCCCAACAACATCGTGCTCATCACGGGGCCCACGCCCAACATTGGCAAGTCCTTTACTACCGCCAACTTTGCCGCCGTGCTGGCTGCAGCGGGACAACGCGTGTTGCTGATCGACGCCGACATGCGCAAAGGCCACGTCAACCAATGCTTTGGTTTGGCTCGCGGCATGGGATTGTCCGAACTCGTCACAGGCACCCAGGCCTTGGACAAAGTTCTGCACCGCAACGTGGTCCCGGGTTTGGACTTCATCACCACCGGCACCATGCCCCCCAACCCGGCCGAACTGCTCATGTCGCCCACCACACAAGCGCTGTTCAAGAGCTTGTCGGCGCAATACGACCTGGTGCTGATTGACAGCCCCCCCGTGCTGGCCGTGTCCGACACCGCCATCTTGGCCCCCCAAGCCGGCACCACCTTCATGGTGGTCCGGGCCGACGTGTCATCGCTGGGCGAAGTGCAAGAAGCGGTCAAACGCATCGCCCAAACGGGCGAAACGGTCAAAGGCATCATCTTCAACGGCCTGGACATCTCCAAACGCCGTTACGGCTATGGCTACGGTTATGGCTACGGCTACAAATACAAGCGCTACGGCTACCGCTACCAGTCCTACAACTACGGCCAAGACAACAAAGGCAAGTAATTTTTACTCTGTAGGAGCGACGCCCCCGTCGCGAAAAGCCTAGCAGACCACCAACAATCGCCCCGAGGGCGGGGCTCCTACATAACACCCGCCCTCTTGCCCCCTGTAGGAGCGACGCCCCCGTCGCGATCAGGCTAGCAGACCACCAACAATCGCCCCGAGGGCAGGGCTCTCACATAACTCCCCGCCCCCGCCCTGATTCCCCCAAATCAGGCCACCCCAAAAAACCTCTCCCATGACCCCCCCCCACACCCTCGGGATCGTCACCACCGCCTTTGTGGCCTCATTCTTGGTCGCCGTCTTTTTGGTCCTCACCCAAAAATATCACGGCCGCTACAGCAATGACGAAACCCACGGCGTCCAAAAATCACACCGCACAGCCACACCGCGCATCGGTGGCGTGGCCATCGTGTTTGGTTTGATCGTTGCTTGGGCCATGGCCGACGTCAAAACCCAAGCCATTTTGGGCCCATTGCTCTTGGCCGGTTTCCCCGCATTTGCATTTGGGTTGGCCGAAGACCTGACCAAAAAAATCGGCGTCATGCCCCGCCTGTTGGCCACTTTTGCATCGGGCATTTTGGGCTGGTGGCTCACGGGCGTGTCGCTCAGCTCGGTGGACATCCCTTTCCTCAACCCCTTCCTCGGCATCACCCTGATTTCGGTCCTGTTCACCGCCTTCGCCATCGGCGGGGTGGCCAACGGCATCAACATCATCGACGGCTACAACGGCTTGGCCAGTGGCTTTGTCACACTGGCCCTCGTGGGCGTGGGTGCCATTGCCCTCGATTCGAAAGACATGGGCTTGGCAGTGGCCTGCTTTGCACTGGCCGCAGCGTTCATGGGTTTTTGGTTGGTCAACTGGCCCTGGGGCAAATTGTTCTTGGGCGATGGTGGCAGTTACTTTGGCGGTTTTGCCTTGGCTTGGGCCTGCGTCATGCTCATCGAACGCCACCCCGAAATCACCGCCTTTGCGCCGCTTTTGGTGTGCATTCACCCCGTGACCGAAGTGCTGTTCAGCATCTACCGCCGCAAACTGCGCCGCAGCAACATAGGCCACCCCGACCGCCTGCACCTGCACAATCTCATCATGCGCCGCATTGTGCGCACCCGCCTCAAGGTCAGACCCCAGTTCAGCAACCCTGCTGCTGGCTTGCTGCTGGCCCTGATGTCATTGCCCGCCATCGTGGTGGCCTACGCCGTACACGAGAGCATAGTCTGGGGTGCCAGCATGAGCCTGGTGTTCATGCTGGGTTATGTCGCGCTGTATGCCCGGCTGGTGCGATTCCACTGGTGTTCCCCACTGGCCTTTTTATTGTTCAAGCCGTCACTGACCATCAAACCAGCCCGATGACTTTTTGCATGAATCTTTTGTAGGAGCGACGCCCCCGTCGCGATAAGCCTCGCAAACCACAAACAATCGCCCCGAGGGCAGGGCTCCTACAAACGCACATCTCTCCCTGTAGGAGCGACGCCCTCGTCGCGATAAGCCCCGCGGACCACAACAAATTGCCCCGAGGGCGGGGCTCCCACAAACGCAAGACCCGCAAACCACAAACAATCGCCCCGAGGGCACATCTCTCCCTGTAGGAGCGACGCCCCCATCGCGATAAGCCTCGTGGACCACAACGAATCGCCCCGAGGGCGGGGCTCCTACAAAGG
>JAIXOX010000148.1 GCA_027486555.1 Comamonadaceae bacterium | reverse complement strand
GGCTTGCGACTCTGCTTTCCTGTTTCATCGGTGGGGATCACGCCGTACAACTCTTGTGCATCAAACAGCGGCGGCACGGGTGCGTGTGTGGCGATGTTGGGGGCTTTTTGCGCGTTCAGGTTTTTCACGGCTTGCCTGGCCAAGGCCAGCGCGTGCACATCGTTTTGCGCCAAATGATCGGCCACACCCGACAGACGGGTGTGCACATCGCCTCCCCCTAAGTCTTCGGCGCTCACCACCTCGCCCGTGGCGGCTTTGACCAGCGGCGGGCCGCCCAAAAAGATGGTGCCCTGGTTCTTGACGATGATGGTCTCGTCACTCATGGCCGGCACGTAGGCCCCACCGGCGGTGCACGAACCCATGACCACGGCGATTTGCGCAATGCCCAACGCGCTCATGTTGGCCTGGTTGAAGAAGATGCGGCCGAAGTGGTCGCGGTCGGGAAAGACCTCGTCCTGGTTGGGCAGGTTGGCACCACCCGAGTCCACCAAATAGATGCAGGGCAAGTGGTTTTGCTGCGCGATCTCTTGCGCCCGCAAATGCTTTTTCACGGTGAGGGGGTAATAGGTGCCACCTTTCACCGTGGCGTCGTTGCAGACGATCATGCAGTCCACCCCGCTCACGCGGCCAATGCCCACGATCACACCCGAGCTGGGCGCATCGTTGTTGTACATGTTCAGCGCAGCCAACGGCGCAACTTCGAGGAAAGGCGTGCCGGGGTCGAGCAGCATTTGCACGCGGTCACGCGGCAGCAGCTTGCCCCGGGCGGTGTGCTTGGCGCGGGGGGCCTCCCCGCCGCCCAAAGCCACGCGCTCCAAGTGGGCACGCAGGTCATCCACCAGGCTGCGCATGGCAGCGGCATTGGCTTGAAAGTCGGCCGAACGCGGGTTCAGTTTTGAGTGCAAAACAGTCATGTGTCTTCCTTGGCTGTGGCCCCGGGTAGACGGCAAACACCGCGCCTGTGGGGCAATGCCTGCCAGCTTAAGACCTGCGCCCGGTTGGAGGGTGTCAAATGGGTTGCAAATCGTGCCACAATTTCGAACCCCATGAACACGCACCTGCCTGCCCCACCGCGACCGACCCACACAGGCCGCGCAGAGACACCCATGGCTTTCGTCAAAGGGATCGCACAGGCCTATACCCAACGCGGCATGGACCCGCTGCCCGCCCTGACCGAGGCACAAATTGCGCCAGACATCCTGCACCACCCCGATGCACGCATCACCGCCCTGCAAATGGAATGGTTGTCTGCCACCGCCATGCGGGCGCTGGACGACGAAGCCCTGGGCTGGTTCAGCCGCCGCCTGCCTTGGGGCAGCTACGGCATGCTGGTGCGCGCCTCACTGACCGCCCCCACCTTGGGCGTGGCAATGCAACGCTGGTGCCGCCACCACGGCCTGCTGACGGATGACATTCACCTGCAAGTCAGCACCGAGGCGGGCGTGGCGCACCTGCAGTTGCGCGAACAGCGCCCTCTGGGCAACCCGCAAGAATTTGCCGTGGTGTCGGTGCTGCGCAACGCTTTAGGCGTGGCCTGCTGGCTGACCGACTCGCGCATTCCGCTGGTGCAAACTACTTTGGGCTTTGCCCCGCCACCGCATGCAGACAGTTACCGCGTGCTATTTGACGGTCCCACACAATTCAACGCGCCCACGCACAGCCTGCAGTTCGATGCGGGTTACCTGAGCCTGCCAGTGCGCCGCGACGAAGCGGCTTTGCAACGCATGCTGCAACGCGCCCTGCTGCTCACGGTGCGCCCTTACCGGCGCGACCGCCTGCTCGTGGAAAAAGTGCGTCAGACCTTGGCCGAACACCCCGAACACAGCCGCAACGCCGACGACCTGGCCGCCTGGCTCAACCTGTCTGCGCGCACGCTGCACCGGCAACTGAAAGAGGAAGGAGCCAGCCTGCAGCAACTCAAAGACGCCGTGCGCCGCGACCTGGCCATGGACCTGCTGCTTCGCACACAACGCCCGATCAAACAGATCGCGGCCGAGGTGGGCTTTCAGAACGAGAAGAGCTTCATGCGGGCATTCAAGGGGTGGACGGGGGTGACGCCTGACGAGTTCCGCACCAACCGCCAGGGCTAAGCCAAGCCCCACCCCAAGCGATCAACCCAAACGCAACTCGTGCATGCCCGTGAACACACGGGCGGCCCCAGCTTGCACCAGCGGCGCATGCTCGACAGGTGGCGCGGCATAGGCCCACACCGTAGCCCCGGCCGCCACCCCCGCTGTGATGCCCACCGTGGTGTCTTCAATGACCAGGCAGCGCGCCGGATCAATTTGCAAGTGCGCGGCAGCGGCCAGGTACACATCGGGGTGTGGCTTGCTGCGCGGCATCTCGTGGCCGCTGAAAATGCGGCCTTCAAAAAAGTGGATCAATCCCACTTGCTTGAGCATCATCTCGACCTTGAACCGGTCTGCCCCCGATGCCACCGCGATGCGGCCTTGGCAGTGCTCGTTAAGGTGCGCCACCGCTTCGTGCACACCGTCGATGGCGGTAATGTCCTGAGTTAGGCGTTCGTTGCGGCGCGCAAAAAACTGCTCCAGCCAAGCGTCGGTCAGCGGCACGCCGGTGTGCGCTTCGATCATGCTGCGCTCGCTTTTGACGGTGTGGCCCACAAAGCGCTGCATGCACTCGGCCAGCGTCATGCGCCAACCCCGCTCTTCGAGCATGTCACGCAGCACGCCGCAGGTGATGGCTTCGCTGTCCACCAGCACGCCGTCACAATCGAAAAGAATGGCTTCAAAATTCATGCGGGAGATCATACGGTCTGTCGCAGCGAGGCTTCAGAGCTCATCGCCATCCACATAAAACCAGCGCCCGTCTTCCCGCACAAAGCGGCTGCGCTCGTGTTGGCGCACGGCTTTGCCCCCCACCCGAAAACGCGCCACAAATTCAACCTCGGCTGTGTCAGTGCCTGTCACTCGGTGCTGCTTGATCTGAAGGCCTAACCATTTGCCATCTGTTTCGAGCTTGAGCTCAGCAGGGCGTTGGTTGCTGTGCCAAGTGGCCAACAGATAAAGCACATCGCTCCGCACAAAAGCGCTGTAGCGCGAGCGCATCAGGCTTTCGGCATCAGGCGCGTTCTGGTTGGCGTGGTAAGGGCCGCAACAAGTGTCCAAGCTCAGTGCTTGGCCTTTGGAGGTGGTGCGTCCGCAGGGGCAAGGTGTCAAATTCATGGGCTGCTTTGTAGGTCGGTGGCTTTAGCCCCGACAAACCTGAGTGGTCCACCATGTCGGGGCTGAAGCCGCCGACCTACAAAATCAGGCATCACGCGATTTTGCGCGCCGCGCTTTCAGCTTTGTGTTGCTCCATGGTGACCATGGGCGCAGCGGCTTTTTTCCAGGCGGTGAATCCGCCGTCGATGTGGGCCACATTGGTCATGCCCATGTCTTGCAGGGTTTTGGTGGCCAGGGCGCTGCGCCAGCCTGCGCCGCAAAACAAGATGAACTGCTTGCTCTCGTCGGCGAACACGGGCTTGAAGTAAGGCGAAGCTGGGTCCACCCAAAATTCGAGCATGCCGCGTGGGGCCAGCAGCGCGCCGGGCACGGTGCCTTCGCGCTCCAGCTCACGCGGGTCACGGATGTCGACGATTTGCACGCTCGGGTCGCTGATGCGGGCACGCACCGCTTCCACGCTGTGCGTCGTGACCTGGGCCATGGCTTCGTCCACGAGCGCCTGAAATCCTTTGGTGATGGGCATGTCTGTCTCCTTGAGTGAATCAAATAGCGTCGCTTGACGGGTGGGTTTATTTTCGCCAGAAGTGCGAGTTGAACAAGACCAGCACCGACAGCAATTCGAGGCGGCCCAGCAGCATGGCAAAGGTCAGCACGCCCAGCTGAAAGGGGCTGAGGCCGCCGAAATTGCCCGAGGGTCCCACTTCGCCCAAGCCCGGGCCGATGTTGTTGACGGTGGCGATCACGGCCGAAAACGCGGTGACGATGTCCATGCCACTGAGCAACAGCAACATGCTCAGGCCCATGGTGGCCCCGCCATAAATGAGCATGAAGCCCAGCACCGCCGTCATGACCGACATGGGCATGATCCCACCCCCCAGCGTGACCGGGTTGATGACGCGTGGGTGGATGATGCGCACCAGCTCTCGGCGGGCCTGCTTGACCAGCAAGATCATGCGCACCATCTTGATGCCGCCACCGGTAGAGCCCGCGCACGAGACAAAGCAGCCCAAGAACATCAGCATGACGGGGGCAAACACGGGCCACAGCGCATAGTCAGTCGCCGCATAACCGGTGGTGGTGGCCAGTGACACGACATGGAACGCACTTGCTCGCAAGGCCTGCGGCCAATCGCTGTACACACCATGGGCCATCAACAAACCCGTCAGCAGCAGCGTGGCCAAGAGCAGCACCGCAAAGTAAGTGCGGATTTCATGGTCATGGGTCACAGGCTTGAGCGACAGGGTGCGCAGCACCACAAAGTAACGCACAAAACTGATGCCTGCCAGCGTCATGAAGACGATGGCCACGCCTTCTATCAAGGGCGAGTTGAAATGCGCAAAGCTGGCATCGTAGGAAGAAAATCCGCCCAGACCCATGGTGGTGCACATGTGCATGAAGGCGTCGGCCCAGCTCATGCCCGCCCATCGGTAAGCCAGCAAGCAAGCGCCCGAAAACAAAAAGTACACACCCCACAGGCCGCGCGCTGTCTCGGCAATGCGCGGCGTGAATTTGGTGTCTTTCATGGGGCCGGGGGTTTCGGTCTTGTAGAGCTGCATCCCGCCCAGACCCAGCATGGGCAACACCGCCACCACCAGCAGCATGATGCCCAGGCCACCGATCAACTGCAAAAAACAGCGCCAGATGTTCACCGACACAGGCAAGTGCTCCAGCCCCGACAAAGCCGTGGCCCCGGTGGCCGTGAGCGCGCTCATGGCTTCAAAGTAGGCCTTGAACCAGGTGATCTCGGGCACCAGAAACATCAGCGGCAAAGCCGAATAGGCCGGCAGGACCAGCCACACCATGTTGACCAACAAGAAACCGTCTTTGGCCTGCAGTTCGCGCCGGTGGCGCTGTGTGATGGCCGCCAGCAGCAGGCCACTGGATGCCGTCAGGCCAAAACCCGCCAACCATATCCACTGCAGATCGTGGTGGTCTTCAAACCAGGCCCAAATGCCGGGCACCAAAAAGGTGACCGAGAACGCGATCAAGATGCGCGCCATCAGCGACAGCACGGGGGAAAAAGTCTTGAACATCAGCCGAAAAAGGTCGCGCTGACCTGAAAGAGTTTTTCAACTGCACGCACATCGCGCTTGTTCGGAATGAACAAGATGATGTGGTCGTCGGCTTCGATCAGGGTGTCGTGGTGCGGCATCAGCACTTCGGATTTTTTGCCCTCGCCGCGAACAATAGCCCCCATGCTCACGCCCTTGGGCAGCTTGATCTCCTCGACCCGCCGCCCCACCAGCTTGGAGGTCTTGATGTCGCCGCGTGCAATGCCCTCCAAAGCCTCGGCCGCGCCCCGGCGCAGGCTGTGCACCGCTGCAACATCGCCCCGGCGCAGGTGCGCCAGCAGCTCGCCAATGACGGTTTGCGCGGGCGAAATGGCAATGTCGATCGTGCTGCCTTGCATCATGTCGGCATAAGCGCGGCGGTTGATCAAGGCCATCACGCGACCTGCGCCCATGCGCTTGGCCAGCATGGCCGACATGATGTTGTCCTCGTCGTCGCTGGTCAAGGCCAGAAACAGGTCCATCTCGCCCACGTTCTCTTCTTGCAGCAGGTCTTCGTCCGCGCCGTCGCCATTCAAAATCAACATGCTGGACGGCAGTTGGCTGGCCAGGTATTCGCAGCGCTTCTTGTCACGCTCGATCAGTTTCACGTCGTACTGGCTGGCCAAGATGCGCGCCAGGCGCAAGCCCACCTTGCCGCCCCCGGCCAGCATCAAGCGCTGAACGGGTTTGTCGGTTTTGTGGATGCCCGCCAGCACGATGCGGATCTTGCTGGTGTCGGCCAGCACAAACACCTCGTCGCCGGGCAGAATGCGCGTCTCGGGCGTGGCGTCGATCTGGGTGTCTTGCCGGTACAGGGCCACCACGCGCATTTCGGCATGCGGCAGACGTTCGCGAAACTCGGCAATGGTGTGGTTGACCAGCAAGCTGTCGGCCGCTGCACGCACCACGATCAGGCTGACGCGGCCCTCGGCAAACTCCAACACCTGCAAGGCCTCAGGGTATTGGATGAGTTGCTCGATGTAGCGCATCACCGATTCTTCGGGGCAAATCACATGGTCGACCGCAAAACCGGATTTGCCCAACAACTCGTCGCCTTCGTTGAACTCGGGCGAGCGCAAACGGGCAATGGTGGTGGGGATGTTGAAAACGTCGTGGGCGATCTTGCACACCACCAAATTCGACTCGTCGGCCGCCGCGCAGGCAATGATCATGTCGGCGTCTTTGGCCCCCGCCTCGCGCAACACCGAAGGCTGGATGCCGTTGCCCACAACGCCACGCAAGTCCAAGCGCTCTTCCAGCAGCCTCAGGCGAGCCGGGTCTTGGTCGATGACGGTGATGTCGTTTTGCTCGGAAACCAGGCTTTCAGCGACGCTTTCGCCCACGCGGCCAGCGCCGAGGATGATGATGTTCATAAGCCGAAATCATACGACAATGACCGGCGTCAACCGGTCATTCTGGCGCTCAAAGCGCGCGCTGGATGATGATTTTCTGCACGTCGCTGGTGCCTTCGTAAATCTGGCACACACGCACATCGCGGTAAATGCGCTCGACCGGGAAGTCGCTCACATAGCCGTAACCGCCCAAGGTCTGGATAGCGGCCGAGCACACCATTTCGGCGGCCTCGCTGGCAAACAGCTTGGCCATGGCGGCTTCTTTGAGACAGGGGCGTCCTGCGTCGCGCAAGCTGGCCGCGTGCCAGATCAGCTGGCGCGCCGCTTCGAGTTGCGTGGCGCACTCGGCCAGTCGGAAACCCACGGCTTGGTGGTTGAAGATGGCGGTGCCAAAGCTTTCGCGCTGCTTGGCGTAGTCGATGGCCACATCTAAAGCGCTGCGCGCCATGCCCAGGCTTTGCGCAGCGATGCCGATGCGCCCACCCTCCAAAGACGACAGGGCGATCTTGTAGCCCTGGCCCTCTTGGCCGATCAGGTTTTCGGCGGGGATGCGGCAGTTGTCGAAGTTGATCTGCGCCGTGTCGCTGCTGTGTTGGCCCAGCTTGTCTTCAAGGCGCGCCACGTTGTAGCCGGGCGTGCGGGTGGGCACGATGAAGGCGCTCAGGCCTTTTTTGCCTGCGCCGTTGTCGGTCACCGCGATCACGATGGCAACGTCGCCGTTTTTTCCGCTGGTGATGAACTGCTTGACGCCGTTGATGACGTAGCCGTCGCCGTCTTTCACTGCGGTGGTGCGCAGGGCCGAGGCGTCCGAGCCCACATGCGGCTCGGTCAGGCAAAACGCGCCAAGCATTTGGCCCTGGGCCAGTGGTGTGAGCCATTGCGCTTTTTGTGCGGTATTGCCATACATCATCAAGATGGCGTTGACAGGGCAATTGGTCACGCTGATCACGGTGCTGGTGCCGCCGTCACCGGCCGCGATTTCTTCGAGCACCAACGCCATCGTCACGTAGTTCAGACCCGCGCCGCCCAACTCTTCGGGCACACAAATGCCATACGCGCCCAGCTCGGCCAGGCCTTTGTGCACGTCTTTGGGAAAGTGGTGTTTTTTGTCCCACTCGGCGGCGTGGGGCCAGAGCTCGCGTTGCGCAAAGTCACGGACGGCTTCGCGGATCATTTCCTGGTCGGGGGTCAGCAGCATGGGGCTCTTTCTTTATGGGGTCACCACGGCAGGGTCTGGCCGTCGTGGTTCAAAAATGCGCCACGGTGTGCCGGGTCGCGTTGTTCAAGGATGCGGCTCAAAGTCTGGCGCAGGCTGCTTGCGCTTTGCTCGGGTGTGAGGGGTGCGGCCGCGCCGCCCATGTCGGTCTGCACCCAGCCAGGGTGAATGGCCAGAACGGTCACATCAGGCTGCTCGGCTTGCGTGCCGCGCACCACCATGTTGAGGGCGGCCTTGCTCACGCGGTAGAGCGCGGCGTTGCCGCTGGTGGTTTCTTGCATGCTGCCCATGACCGAGCTGATGCAGGCAATCACGCCTTTTGTCTCTTGGACCATGGGCACGATTTGCGGAATGACCTGCATCGCACCCATCACGTTGGTGTGCATCACTGCATCAAAGCTGTCGCGGGTGGGCGGGGTGCTGGCTGAAGCACGGTCCATCGCGCCCGCCACATAGATGGCCAGGTCAATTTTTTCGCCATCGAGCTGCCAGGACAATCCCGAGTTGCTGGCCGGGTCAGCCACATCGAGGCGCAGGGTTTGTGCGCCCAAGGCCTTCAGGCTCGCGATGCCGTCGTCGGATCGGGCAGTGGCGATCACACGCCAGCCGTCGGTCAGGTATTGGCGGGCCAGCTCGTGGCCGATGCCGCGGGATGCGCCAATGAGGAGGACAGTGGTCATGGTGTTTTGCTTTTGTAGGAGCCGCGCCCTCGCGGCGATGTTTTGTGGAGGGCTCACGCCCATCGCGACGAGGGCGTCGCTCCTACAAGGGATGCGTTAGACGAGTTCCAACGCGACGGCCGTGCCTTCGCCGCCGCCAATGCACAAGGTGGCCAGGCCTTTTTTGAGGCCGCGTGCTTTGAGCGCGTGGATTAAAGTGACCATGATGCGGGCACCGGACGCGCCAATCGGGTGACCCAGCGCGCACGCACCGCCATTCACGTTGACCTTGTCGTGCGACACGCCCAGCTCTTTCATGAGCGCCATGGGCACCACGGCAAAGGCTTCGTTGACTTCCCAAAGGTCGACGTCTTCGACCTTCCAGCCCGCTTTGGCCAAGGCTTTTTGCGTCGCGCCCACGGGAGCGGTGGCAAACCACTCGGGCTCTTGCGCGTGGGTGGCGTGGCTCACGATGCGGGCCAATGGCTTGCAACCCAGTTTGGCGGCGGTGCTTTCGCGCATCAGCACCATGGCGGCCGCTCCGTCGTTGATGGACGAGCTGCTGGCGGCGGTGATGGTGCCGTCTTTCTTAAATGCGGGCTTGAGCGAGGTGATCTTGTCGAGCTTGACTTTGCCGGGGCCTTCGTCGATAGAGACCACGCGTTCGCCGCTGCGGTCTTTCACCGTGACGGGCGTGATTTCGGCCGCAAATGCGCCCGACTCGGTGGCGGCCTTGGCGCGCTGCACGCTGGTGGTGGCAAAGTGGTCTTGCTCGGCACGGGTGAAGCTGTATTTGGCCGCGCAGTCTTCGCCAAAGGTGCCCATGCTGCGACCGGCTTCGTAGGCGTCTTCCAGGCCGTCGAGCATCATGTGGTCGTAAATTTTGTCGTGGCCCATGCGGTAGCCGCCACGTCCCTTGAGCATTAGGTAAGGCGCATTGGTCATGCTCTCCATGCCTCCAGCCACCAGCACGTCATGCGTGCCTGCGACCAGCATGTCGTGCGCGAACATGGCCGCGCGCATGCCCGAGCCACACATTTTGGACAAGGTGACCGCGCCCGCACTCTTGGGCAAACCGCCCTTGAAGCCCGCTTGGCGCGCCGGGGCCTGGCCTTGGCCTGCCATGAGACAGTTGCCAAACAGCACTTCGGTGACGAGCTCAGGGCTGATGCCTGCGCGCTCGACGGCGGCGCGGATGGCAGCACCGCCCAGATCGTGGGCAGCCAATGGGCTGAAGTCGCCCTGAAAGCTGCCCATGGGGGTGCGCGCTGCGCTGACGATGACGATGGGGTCGGACATGGTTTTCTCCAGAAAATTCAAAAAGCTCAACTGTGGGGCTCTGACTCAACGAAAAAATCAAGCCAGAGAATCTAAATCGCGCCTGCCAATGACGGACTTCACAGACCGCCGCGCGGGTAACGTTTGAAGGCGCTGCGAAACACGTCCACCACCTCATGGCTGCCGCTCATGCTGACACCCAAGTCTTTGGCCAGGCCATCTTTGAGTCCGTAGCACCAGCCGTGCACGCTGAGCTTTTGCCCGCGTGACCAAGCGTCTTGCACCACATTGGTCAGGGCCACGTTGCCCACCTGCTCGATCACGTTCATCTCGCACAGGGCATCTTCTTGCTCAGGCACCGTGAGGTGATCCAGGCGACGGCGGTGGCGCACCTTGACATCGTGCACATGGCGAAGCCAGTTGTCGGCCAGACCCACGCGCATGCCCCGCAGCGTGGCCAGCACGCCGCCACAACCGTAATGCCCCACCACCATGATGTGCTCGACCTTGAGCGCATCGACAGCGTACTGGATGACCGACAAGGCGTTCAAGTCGGAATGCACCACCACGTTGGCCACGTTGCGGTGCACGAATACCTCACCCGGGTCCAGTCCGGTGATCTGGTTGGCGGGCACGCGGCTGTCAGAGCAACCGATCCACAAGTACTTGGGGTTTTGCTGGTTGGCCAAGCGCGAAAAAAACGCCGGGTCATCGCGCACCATGCGCTCAGACCATTGGCGATTGTTGTCCAGAAGGTGTTGCAGTGAAGTGGTCATGGTGAGATTGTCGCTGGAGGGGTCTGCCGATGAATGGCTGACAGCTTCAGCAGGTTTCGGCGAACAGTTCGCGGCCGATCAGCATGCGGCGAATCTCGGACGTGCCAGCGCCGATTTCGTAAAGCTTGGCGTCACGCCACAAGCGGCCCAGTGGGTATTCATTGATGTAACCGTTGCCGCCAAAAATCTGCACCCCCTCGCCCGCCATCCAGGTGGCTTTTTCGGCGGTCCACAAGATGACGCTGGCGCAGTCCTTGCGCACTTGGCGCACATGCTCGGCACCGAGCAGGTCAAGGTTTTTGGCCACGGTGTAGGCAAAGCTGCGACCGGCTTGCAGCACGGTGTACATGTCGGCCACTTTGCCCTGGATGAGTTGGAACTCGCCAATGCTTTGGCCAAACTGCTTGCGGTCGTGGATGTAGGGGATGACGTTGTCCATGACGGCCTGCATGATGCCCAGCGGGCCACCCGTGAGCACGGCGCGCTCGTAATCCAAGCCGCTCATCAGCACCTTGGCGCCGTTGTTCAGGCCACCCAGAATGTTCTCGGCAGGCACTTCCACGTTGTTGAACACCAATTCGCCCGTGTGGCTGCCGCGCATGCCCAGCTTGTCGAGCTTTTGCGCAATCGAAAAACCCTTCATGCCTTTTTCGATCAGGAAGGCCGTCACACCGCGTGCGCCCAGCTCGGGCTCGCTCTTGGCATAGACCACCAAGGTGTCGGCATCGGGGCCGTTGGTGATCCACATCTTGGAGCCATTGAGCAGGTAATAACCGCCTTTGTCCTCTGCCTTGAGCTTCATGCTCAGCACGTCCGAGCCCGCGCCGGGCTCCGACATGGCCAAGGCACCGACGTGCTCACCACTGATCAGCTTGGGCAGGTATTTGGCGCGCTGCTCGGGGGTGCCGTTGCGCTTGATCTGGTTGACGCACAGGTTGGAGTGCGCGCCGTAGCTCAGACCCACAGAAGCGCTGGCACGGGAAATTTCTTCCATCGCGATCATGTGGGCCAAGTAGCCCATGTTGGCGCCGCCGTATTCCTCACCCACGGTGATGCCCAACACGCCCAGCTCGCCCATCTTGCGCCACAGGTCCATCGGGAATTGGTCATTGCGGTCGATGTCTGCCGCGCGGGGGGCGATTTCGGCTTGTGCAAAGTCGCGCACGGCGTCGCGCAGGGCATCGATGTCTTCACCGAGTTGGAAATTCAGGCCGGGCAAGTTGTTCATGGGTTCTCCGTTGGGCGTTGGGCGTTGGGCGTTGGGCGTTGGGCGTTCAGGGTTGAATTTTCACGCTGAACGCTGAACGCTGAACGCTCAACACAAAACGCGCAAGTCAGTAAGTTTTAGGCACGGGCACCAGCGTCGACTGCATCACCGCGCAGTCTGAGCGTTTGCCACTGTCGTCGATGTGCACCACCTCGGCAGTCGCCACGATGATGCGTTTACCCGCCTTGGTGACACGACCGATGGCGCGAATTTCTCCGCCCTGGAAATTGGAAAGGAAGTTGATCTTGTATTCCACGGTGGTGACTTCCATGCCTTCTGGTGACACAGTCAGTGCAGCGTAACCGGCGGCAATGTCTGCCAGTGCGCCAATGGCACCGCCATGAAAACCACCTTGCTGCTGCGTCACCTTGTCACTGTAAGGTACCGACAATTCGACTTCTCCGACCATGGCCGACAGCAGGCGCACGCCCAAATGGTTCATCATGCCTTGACGCTCAAGGCTTTGGGAGACGCGTTGGTGGGGGGTTGCAGTTGGAGTCACAACAAATCCTGTCTTCGGGGAATTCATGACTTTAATTGACGTTTACGTAAACGTCAATCAAAACAGCCAAGTCGATCATTTTTGGAGCATTCCAAAATCAAACGGTTTGCGCCGCTTTTGTGGCCTTGGCCAAAAGACTTCGGGTTTCTTTTTCATGAACTTTGACTTCGTCCAGCGTGGCTTGCAAGTCGGCCAATTGGGATTCGAGTTGCTGGCGGTGTTCGGCCAGCACGACCAGAAATTTTTTCAATTGCGGTAAGGTGTCGCGTGGACTGTCGTACATGTCAATGAGGTCCTTGGCCTCGTTGAGCGAAAGGCCCAAGCGTTTGGCTCGCAAGGTCAGTTTGAGACGCGTGCGGTCACGCGCCGAGTACACCCGATTGCGCCCACCCGGTCCGGAACGCTCCGGCTCCAGCAAGCCCATGTCTTCGTAAAAACGAATGGCGCGGGTGGTCAGGTCAAATTCCTGGGCCAAATCGCTGATTGTGTACAGGTTCGCCATGGCGGAGGGTCCTCACCGTGCTTGTGTCAGGGGTCTTGTATCAGCGCGACCCCGACAGGATTTCATATTGACGTTAACGTCAACGTCAACCTTCTCATGCTAACCTAAAGCCCCATGCTTTTGACACTGGCTCAACCTCTCTTCGTCCCACCTGCGCCACTGTGATGACGGTCAATCCTCTTTCAGATCAACCGGCGCTTGGCGCAAGGCTTTGCGCCGTTGGGCATAGTCAGGCATGACTTCGGCCACGGTGTCCCAAAATCGTGGACTGTGGTTCATCTCGCGCAAATGCGCCAATTCGTGCACCACCACGTAATCAATCTGACCCATCGGCAAATGAATCAATCGCCAATTCAGGCGAATATGCCCATCGGTTCGGGCGCTGCCCCAACGCGTGCTGGCACTGGACAAACTGAGCTTTCGCCAATGGACCCCCAATTGCGGCGCAAAGTGTTGCAGGCGCTGTTCAAAGTGGCTTTTGGCCTGTTTTTTGAGCCAGACCTGTGCGGCATCCCGCACCTGGGTCACCGAGGCGCCAGGCGGTACCGTCACCGGCAGCATCTGGTCCGGTTGAAGGTCTTGTCCGTGCAATCGCCCAAGCCCACGCTCCAAAACACACAGCTGCAGCGTACGACCCAAAAATGGCACATCTGCACCGTGCCGCCATTCAATGGCTTTTTGAAATTGTTCGGTCTGCCGATCTTTGAATTGCTGCAATTTAGCGACAATCCATGCGCTTTTTTCCTGCACAGCCGAATCCACTTCGCGCAATGTGACCCAATTGGGCGCGCGCACGACCAAGCCATCAGCGCCCACCTGAAATCCGATACTTTTGCGCCGCGACCGCTCAAATCGATAAGCAACATGCACATCCTGAAATTGCGCGTGGCGATTGGCCGCAGGGTGTGTAAATCCAAGCTGATTGAAGGTGTGAATGCCGATGTCGCGATCAGTGGGAGGCGCTGTGCCTGCAGGGTGGCTGCCTGATGCCGATGGCTTTGAGGGTAAGGCGACAGGCACAGGCTGGGCTGTCGGCTCAATCGGGTCTCCTCCCGTGAAAAAGTCCAGTACAAATTGCAAAGGCGCGCGCATGCCGGGCCGCCTGAACTTTTATTTCGCTTCCGGGATGACCGGGTAAGCGTCAGGATCGAGTCGGTGCATTTCAGACTCGATCCAACACTCAACTTCCAGCATCAACTCTTCGGCGCTGCGTCCTTCACTGGCAATGGCTTTTCCGATGGAAATGTCCACCACGCCGGGTGTCTTGACAAAAGCACGGGTAGGCCAGCAGCGCGCCGAGGTCACGGCAATGGGTATAACGGGCACGCCTGCAGCGATGGCCAAGCGCGTACCACCGCTTTTGTATTCACCTTTTTGACCGCGCGGAATGCGTGTTCCCTCTGGAAACATGATGACCCAAACACCGTCTTGCATGAGGCGGCGGCCTTGCTGCACCACCTTGGCAAAGGCACGCGAGCGTTGCTTGCGGTCAATGTGAATCATGTCCATACGGCCCATGGCCCAACCAAAAAAGGGCACATTCAGCAGTTCTTTTTTGAACACATAAGCCAAGGGGTGGGGCATGATGGCGGGCATGACAAAAGTCTCCCATGTGGACTGGTGCTTGACCAGCAACACCGCCGGATCCTTGTCGCCCTGAGGCAGGTTTTCCATGCCTTGAATGCGGTTTTGAATGCCCAAAATCCAGGTGCCACTGTTCACCGCCAAGCGCAACCAAGCGGCACATATCCAGTACAAGCGCGTGCTGCTGACAAAGTAAGAGATCACCACCACAAACAACGCCCAAGGGATGACCGTGAGCGCCATCCACACGGTGTGCACAAGAGATCGTAAGAAGTTCATGGTTTGCAATCTTTCAAAGAGACGCACGGGCTGGATCAGGCCCCAACAAATGATCAACGCAAGCGGCCAAATCCCGGTGAACCCGGGTGGTGGCGGGAAACCCTGACGGCAAGTCTTGACCCAACCACTCCGGGTGACGCTCGCTTAAAACCAAATGCGGTACACAGTCTGACAGGGCGGCGACTTGCATGTCGCTCAGGCTGTTGCCAATGCAAGGAACGTCTTTCAAGTCCACACCGTAGCGCTCGGCAATTTGCAAGAAAAGTCCCGGCATAGGCTTGCGACAAGCACAAGCCTCTTCGGCGGTGTGTGGACAATAGAAAAAGGCATCAATCCGTCCACCGACAGCCGCCAGTTTTTTGATCAGATGGCTGTGCACCTCGTTGAAGGCGGCCATGTCAAACAGGCCGCGACCCAAGCCTGATTCGTTGGTGGCCAAGACCACATGAAATCCGGCATGGTTCAAGCGGCTGACGGCCTCCAAAGCGCCCGGCAAAGGCTCCCAGGCTTGAGGTGATTTGACAAACTCGTCCCCGGTTCGGTTGATGGTCCCGTCCCGGTCCAGTATCACGAGTTTGAGGTTGGCATTCATGGCCGTGTGCGCTTCAAGCCGCCAGACGCGACAAGTCGGCCACGCGGTTCATGGCCACATGCAGCGACTTGAGCAGGCCCTGGCGGTTCAGGCGCAGGTCCATTTCTTCGGCATTGACCATCACGTCGTCAAAGAAGGCATCCACCGGGGCGCGCAGTGCGGCCAAGGTCTGCAGGCTGGCGGTGTAGTCACCCGCCTTGAACTGCGCCTCGGATTCGGGCAACAACTTTTGCATGACGGCGTACAGACCTTTTTCGGCGTCTTCTTTCAGCAACGCGGGGTTGACATGGGCGTCCACCTCACCGGCTTTCTTGAGGATGTTGCCGATGCGCTTGTTGGCTGCGGCCAGCGCCGGGCTTTCGGGCAAAGCGGCAAAGGCGCGCACGGCCTGAAGACGAGTGGGAATGGATGACCACTGACCCAGCTTTTGCGCGAAGATGGCTGCATCGACTTCGGCGATTGAAAACCCGGCCTCACGGAAGTAACCGCGAAGTCGTTCGACCAAAAACTCGTCCAACTCGAGGCTCTTGTCTTGGACCACTGCAGCCGGAAAGACGGTAAGGGCTTGGCGGGTCAGCTCGAAAAAATTGAGCTTCAAGCGGGCTTCAACCAACATCCGCACCACACCCAAGGCATGACGGCGCAGCGCAAAGGGGTCTTTGTCGCCCGTGGGCACGTTGCCAATGCCGAACATGCCCACCAGGGTTTCGAGCTTGTCGGCCAAGGCCACCACCAGACCCACGTTGTTGCGCGGCAACTCGTCGCCCGCAAAGCGGGGTTTGTAGTGGTCTTCAATCGCTTCGGCCACCTCGTTGCTCAGGCCATCGTGGCGGGCGTAGTAGCCGCCCATGATGCCTTGCAGCTCGGGGAATTCGCCGACCATGTCGGTCAGCAAATCGGTCTTGGCCAGGCGAGCAGCCTGCTCGGCTTGCGCGGCCAGGGCGTCGCCACCGATTTGCTGGCCAATCGCCTTGGCGATGGCGCAGACACGCGCCATGCGTTCGCCTTGCGTGCCCAGCTTGTTGTGATAAACCACTTTGGACAGGCCGTCGACGCGCGATTCGAGCGTCTTTTTGCGGTCTTGGTCAAAGAAAAACTTGGCATCGGCCAAGCGTGGGCGCACCACGCGCTCGTTGCCGCCGATCACCAAGGAAGCGTCGTCGGGGGTGATGTTGCTGACCACCAAAAACCGGTTGGTCAGCTTGCCCGAGGCGTCGATCAACGGAAAGTATTTCTGGTTGGCCTTCATCGTGAGGATCAGGCACTCTTGCGGGACGTCCAAGAACTCTTTTTCGAACTCACAGGTCAACACATTGGGGCGCTCGACCAGGGCGGTCACTTCGTCGAGCAATGCTTCGTCTTCGATGGGCTTGGCACCACCACCGACTTTGGCGGCTGCGGCATTGAGCTGGCGGACGATCTCAGCGCGGCGCTCGGCAAAGCTGGCAATGACCGAGCCATCGCGCTTGAGCACTTCATCGTATTGGTCAGCGTGCGGCAAGACCACGGGCGATACCTTGGCCTCAAACCGGTGGCCTTGGGTGTTGTTGCCTGCGGTCAG
Organism: Comamonadaceae bacterium; assembly: GCA_027486555.1. Taxonomy (GTDB): domain Bacteria; phylum Pseudomonadota; class Gammaproteobacteria; order Burkholderiales; family Burkholderiaceae_C; genus Limnohabitans_A. The sequence goes on along the minus strand of JAIXOX010000148.1, from coordinate 197 downwards.
GCCCAGCGCTTTGACCGGCACCACGGTGCTGCCGTGCAGGGCGATCAGGCTGTGCGCGGGGCGCACAAAGTTCACGCTGCTCCAGCCTGGCAGTTCGCAGTCGGTTTCCAGCTGGTACTGCATGACTTTGGGAATCGGCAGCTTGGCCAGGGCTTCTTCCAAAGCTTTTTGCAGGCCCGCTTGCAGCGATGCGCCTT
>JAIXOX010000080.1 GCA_027486555.1 Comamonadaceae bacterium | reverse complement strand
GCCTGGCCTTTGCGGGTCATGGCAAAGGCCTCGTCGGTGTAAGCCGCAGATGCCGGGGTGCCGGGAATGCGCAGCAAACAGCCCGGAATATCGCCCGAAAAAATCGCCATGGCCGTGGCGGTGACCATGGCCGCCACCGCCGGTATGGGCGGCATGAAGAAAGTCACAGGCACCAACAATGCAGTGGCCATGGTGGCGGTCAGTCCCGGCACCGCCCCAACAAAAAGGCCATAAAAGGCGGCAAGCACCATCACCATCAGGGTGTAGGGCTCGAACACCATCGAAAAAGCTTGACCAACGGCTCTCCACATGGAACTCGACTCCTCAGACTGTCATCGTCGTTTGGGTGAAAAAGAGTGGGTCAATGCCCTTACCAGGCGATGGGCGTCAAGATGCCCCAAGGCAAGGGCACACGCAGCAATTTGTAAAAAGCAAAGTGCACCACCACCGTGGCCACCACCGCCCAAAAGACCGACCGGCCCCATGCCACTTGCAATGATCTGAACAAGGTCACCAGCATCAAAAATGAGGTGATGAAAAATCCCAACTCATCAGACAACAAGATGTAAAAAACCACCGAGCCCAGCAGGGCGACCAGCGCCTTGGTGTGCCGTGGCGAGCGCACCCAGTCTTCCCACTCAAACCAGGGCCCATTCGCGCGATCACGCCAGCCTTGCCAGACCAGCAAAGCGCCGCCCGCACACAAGCCGATGGCAATCAGGCCCGGAAACAAAGCAGGCCCGACCGGCTGGCCTGGAATGTTGGGGTAACCGCGCACAGCCAAGAGCACCGCAGCGCCCAAGGCCATGAGCAGGACGCCCCAAAAAGCGTCGTTGATTTTCATGGGCTGGCTTACTTGACCAGACCCACGGCCTTCATGGTCACGCCCATTTCGGCATCGGACTTGGCCATGAACTTGGCCATGTCATCCGGCCCACCATAAATCACGCCCAAGCCACGGCTGGTCATGAAGTCGTTGTACTCCTTGCTGGCCACGGCCTTGCGCACGGCTTCGGCCAGCTTGGTTTGAATCGGCGCTGGCAAACCTTTGGGGGCCAACACGCCGCGCCATGCGGCCATGGTCCAGTTGCTGCCTGTGGCCGATTTGAGGGTGGGCACATTGGGGTAGAGCGTGGAAGGCTTGGCGTCCATGATGGCCAGGCTCTTGACCCTGCCCGCATCGATCAGCGAACGCGCTTCGGGCAGGGACACCGGGGCCACTTCCACACCACCGGCCACCATGTCTTGCAAGCCAGGTGCAGCGCCGTTGCTGGGCACCCAAGGCAGTGCAGCAGGGTCGATTTTCTGGTCGAGCAGCAAACCGGCAATCGCCAAATGCCAGATGCCGCCCTGGCCTGTGCCAGAGGCTTTGAACTTGCCGGGGTTGGCCTTGATGGCAGCCAGCAAATCGTTCACGTTTTTATAAGGCGAATCGGCGCGCACCTGAATGCCCGCCGGGTCGGCATTGACCAAGCCAATCGGCGTGTAAGAAGCGCCAGTCAGTTGGGTCAGACCTTGCCAGTGCATCATGCCGATCTCGACCGTGGCCAGGCCGATGGTGTAGCCGTCAGCAGGTGCCGAAGCAATGGCCGCATGGCCCACCACCCCGCTGCCACCCGTGCGGTTGACAACAGTCACGGGTTGGCCGAGGTCTTTCTCGAGCAAGCTGGCCACGATGCGGGCCACTGCATCGGTGCCGCCCCCTGCGCCCCAAGGCACGATCATGGTGATGGGGCGGGTGGGGTAATTCTGAGCGGCAGCAGGCAAAGCGGCTGCCAAACAAGCCAAGCCAGCAACTGCGCTGGCCACCAAAGTACGGCGTGAGCGAATGAACATGGGTGTCTCCTATGGATTTGTACAGCCGGGACCAACTGGCACCCCGCCTGATCAAAATTTATACCCATTGCCTGCACAGACCATTAGGGTGAACCATAGCCCCAGTAACTCTGGCGACTGGCACCAGACTGCGCCACCTAGCCTGCCGCAGTGAAATTTTGTTCGCTGTGCCTTGCAAGTTGAGCGTTCAAGGCCCAACACCCCACATTGGGCCCGCAACACAACCAAGCAAATCACATGGGCCTGCGACAATCAAGCCCCATGCACCTGATCATTCCCTATGCGGCCAGCCAAGCTCTGACCAGCCCCGAGGTTTGGGCCGACTTGCAATTGCCCCAACTGCAGAACTTGCTCGGCCTGCTGCAGCGCGATCAAGTGCTGCAAGACGCCGATGACACCCTCCCTCACCTGCCACACGAACGCCTGCAAGCCCAAGCCCTGGGCTGGGCACATGACGCTGCTTGTTTGCCTTGGGCCGCCTGGCACCGGGCGCAACAAGGCCAGCCCGGTACCGAGCCCCAAGCTTGGATGACGCCATGCCACTGGCAAATCGGCATGGACCAAGTGGTCATGGCCGACCCCGCGCATTTGCGCTTGAGCGACGATGAATCACAGCAGCTTTTGCAAGCCATGCAACCGTTTTTGCAAGAAGACGGCCTGCAAGTGACTTGGCACAGCGCTTTGATGTGGCACGCGCAAGGTGCGCTGCTGGCCAACCTGCCCACCGCCTCGCTCGACCGGGTGATCGGCCAGAACGTGAAAGACTGGATGCCCCAGCACGCAGCTGCCAGGCCGCTGCAACGCCTGCAAAGCGAGATGCAGATGCTGCTCTACAACCACCCGGTGAACGACGCCCGCGACGGCAACAGCCAGTACACGGTGAACGCCTTTTGGCTGCACGGCGCGGGCACGCTGCCTCCCACCGCAGCAACTTCTGCCATTGCCGTCTCAGCTGCCGCAACGCCACCCGTGATCGCGGCTGCGACCGTGTCGGATGCCCTGCGGGCCAGCGCATTGCAGGGCGATCTGCAGACCTGGCGGCAAGCTTGGAAGCAGCTCGATGCCACGGTCTTGGCCGATTTGCTGGCGCACTTCAAGGCCACGGGGCAAGGCACGCTCAGCCTGTGCAGCGAGCACGCCGCCCACACCTACACCGCTGCGCCTGCCGCTTGGCACCAAAAAATCACCCGGCTGTTCAACAAACCCTCTCCTGCAGCGGCCCTTCAAGCCCTCATCACAAGCTGATCGCCCCATGAATTTACTCACCCGAGATGTGCCCCCCCGCAGCGCCTGGGCGCTGGAACAAGCGGGCATCCACCCCCTGCTGGCCCGCCTGTACGCCGCGCGCGGCGTGTTGTCCAAAGACGAACTCGACGACGCCCTGAACCTGCTGCTGCCACCGGCCAGCATGTTGGGGACGCAAGAAGCGGCCAAGCTGCTGGCCGATGCCATGGCGCAAAACAAGCGCCTGTGCATCGTGGCCGACTACGACTGCGATGGCGCGACCGCCTGCGCCGTGGGCGTGCGCGGCCTGCGCATGCTGGGTGCCCAAAACGTGAGCTATCTGGTGCCCGACCGGGTGGTCGACGGCTACGGCCTCACGCCCCCGATTGCCGAGCGCGTGCACCAACAAGGCGCGGATGTGCTGATCACGGTGGACAACGGCATCGCCAGCGTGGCGGGCGTGCAAGCGGCGCAAGCGCTGGGCCTGCAGGTGCTGGTGACCGACCACCATCTGCCCGGTAGCGAATTGCCCATGGCCGAAGTCATCGTCAACCCCAACCAGCCCGGCTGCAGTTTCACCAGCAAATCCATCGCGGGTGTGGGCGTGATGTTTTATGTGCTGCTGGCCCTGCGCGCCGAACTGCGCCAGCGCGGTGTGTTTGACGCGAGCAACCAGCCGCGCCTTGACGCCCTGCTGCCCTTGGTGGCATTGGGCACCGTGGCCGACGTGGTCAAGCTCGATGCGAACAACCGCCGCTTGGTGGCGCAAGGCCTGCGCCGGGTGCGTGCGGGTGCTCTGCCCCCGGGCATGTCCGCGCTGATGCGGGCCGCCAGCCGCGAAACCGCCAAGGCCACCACATTCGACTTTGGCTTTGCCTTGGGGCCACGCATCAACGCCGCAGGCCGCCTGGCCGACATGACCTTGGGCATCGAATGCCTGCTGACCGACGACGCAGGCCGCGCCGACGAGCTGGCCAAACAGCTGGACGCCATCAACCGCGAGCGCCGCGTGATCGAGGGCGACATGCGCGAGATGGCCATGGAAATGGCCGAGTCGCTGTTTGACGAAGGCGACGAGCCGCCGCCGGCCATTTGTGTGTTCGACCCGGATTTTCACGAAGGCGTGGTGGGCATCGTGGCCTCGCGCATCAAAGACAAGCTGCACCGCCCCACCTTCGTTTTCGCAGCCAGCAGCGCCCCGGGCAAGGAGCACGAACTCAAAGGTTCAGGTCGCTCGATTGCGGGATTCCATTTGCGCGACGCGCTCGACCTGGTGGCCAAACGCGCCCCGGGCGTGCTGTTGCGCTTTGGCGGCCACGCCATGGCCGCAGGTTGCACCATTGCCGAAGAGCACCTCGATGTGTTTGAGGAAACCCTGAACCAAGTGGCCCTGGAATGGCTGGACGCCGCCACGCTGCAACGCCGCCTGGAAACCGACGGGCCGCTGCCTGCCGAATACCGCCGTGTGGATTTGGTGGACATGCTGCACCACGAGGTCTGGGGCCAGGGTTTTGCGCCGCCTGTGTTTTGCGAAGAGATCGAGATCGTGTCGCAACGCCTGGTAGGCGAGAAACACCTGTCGCTCAAAATGAAACACCAAGGCCAGCCGGTGGACGGCATCTGGTTTGGCCGCACCGAACCTTTGCCTGCACGGGTGAAGCTGGCTTACCGGCTGGACGCCGAAGAGTGGCAGGGGCAAAAGCGGGTGCGGTTTTTGGTGGAGGGTGCGGAAGTTTGAAGGTCGTCGGACCTGAAGGTCCGACCTCCAATTTAAGTTGGGTCGGCGGTCGAAGAGTCCGACGTGCGTCTGCACCACCACAGCGCCAAGAAATGGCGTCCCGGGTCGATCCACCAAATGTCGGGGTCCAGGACCAAGGACCTACAAAACGCAGGTCGTTTCACCCAACCTGGCATGTCGCCCGGCATCAATCTTTGATCACCAACTCCCCGCGCAGCGAGTGCGACAGGCCTTGGGTGATGCGCACATCCGCCATCTGACCGATCAGTCGGTCCATGTTCGGGCCGCCGGGGAAGTTGACCACCCGGTTGCACTCGGTGCGGCCGGCCAGCTCGGTCGCGTCCTTGCGTGAAGGGCGCTCCACCAAAATGCGCTGCACCGTGCCCACACGGCTCTCGCCAATGCGCTGCACGTTGGCTTCGATGGTCGCTTGCAGGTGGTGCAGGCGGCGCAATTTTTCGGGGTGCGGCGTGTCGTCTTGCAGGTTGGCAGCAGGCGTGCCCGGGCGGGGGCTGAAGATGAAGCTGAAGCTCGTGTCAAAGCCCACATCGGTGATCAGCTTCATCATCTTGTTGAAGTCGTCCTCGGTCTCGCCGGGGAAGCCCACAATGAAATCGCTGCTGAGCGACATGTCGGGGCGAATCGCCCGCAGCTTGCGGATCGTGCTCTTGTATTCCATGGCGGTGTAACCGCGCTTCATGGCCATCAAGATACGGTCCGAGCCGTGCTGCACCGGCAGGTGCAGGTGGCTCACCAATTTGGGGATCTTTTCATACGCATCGATCAGGCGTTGTGTGAACTCGTTCGGGTGGCTGGTCACGTAACGGATACGCTCGATGCCCGGCATGTCGGCCACGTATTCCAGCAACAAGGCAAAGTCGGCGATTTCCACAGCGCTTGTGCTGTTTGTGATTGTGTTGCCACCCATCTTGCCCCGGTAAGCGTTCACGTTTTGGCCCAGCAGGGTGATTTCTTTCACGCCTTGTGCGGCCAAACCGGCGATTTCGACCAGCACGTCGTCAAAGGGCCGCGACACCTCTTCGCCCCGGGTGTAAGGCACCACGCAATAGCTGCAGTATTTGCTGCAGCCTTCCATGATCGACACAAAAGCGGTTGCGCCGTCCACCTTGGCAGGCGGCAAGTGGTCAAACTTTTCAATCTCGGGGAAGCTGATGTCGACTTGCGGGCGCTGCTTGCGCTCGCGCTCGTTCAGCAATTCGGGCAGGCGGTGCAGAGTCTGCGGGCCAAACACCACGTCCACATAAGGCGCGCGCTTGATGATCTCGGCACCTTCCTGGCTGGCCACGCAGCCGCCCACGCCAATCAGCACGCCCTTGGCTTTGAGGTGTTGCACCCGGCCCAGATCGCTGAAGACCTTTTCTTGCGCCTTTTCACGCACCGAGCAGGTGTTGAACAAAATCAGATCGGCCTCGTCCACATCTTGTGTGGGCTCATAGCCCTGGGCCGCGCCCAGCACATCGGCCATCTTGTCCGAGTCGTACTCGTTCATCTGGCAGCCAAATGTTTTGATGAAGACCTTCTTGCTCATGCGGCCTCCACGGCGTTCAGGGAGGTGACGAGTTCAAGGCAAAGCAAAGCACGCCCGATAGGGGCCAGAGTGCAGCGGTTCATGGTGTTGATCCAGAGGCTGTGAAAAAGAAAAGCGCTCATGCGCTTTGGAATACGTGGATTATCGCAGGCGACGCTCTGTATTCATTTTGAGTTGTCTGGGGGCTTAAAGCGTGTTCCGTGCAAGAGTGACTTGCTCAAGCAGATACGGCAAGTCACATTCAATGGTTTTCCAAACAACGCCAAGGTCCACTTTGTAGTAGCCGTGCGCCAACACATTGCGCATGTCATAGGCAAATGACAGCGGCAGTTCGGGGTGGGCAATCACGAATTCAGGCGCAACGCGTTCAATGTTGCGGCTGGCTTCTCCAATGATCTCGAAGTTGCGGATGACGGCATCTTGGACCAGTGGGGTGGAGAGGAATCCTGTTTCGTCGAAGTCTGCGCAATAGTTTTGGATGCGGTGGATGGCTTCCAGAATGTGGTCCAAATAGTCTGGCAAGCGCAAAGGATCACGGCTCATACAGGGCGGGCCTCGGCGATCACGGCTTCACGGAACTTGTCCGGCAGGGCACCTGGGGTCAGCACATCGACGGGGACACCCAGCAAGTTGCGCAATTTGTATCGAATGGCTCCCAGGTCAAACAAGGTGGTATTGGCTGTGGTGTCCACCAGGATGTCCAAATCACTGCCTTCTGTGTCCAGGCCATGCACAACCGAGCCAAAAACACGAGCATTCACTGCTCTGTGCGCCAGAACGATGTCGCGTATTTCGCTGCGGTGTGTTGCCAGTGCTGCAGAGGGTTTCATGGTGGTGATGGGCCTTGGTTGTCAGATTTTATGCATGAGCCCTGGGAATGCCAATTTGGCAAGATCAAGAGCCCTCAATCCCCTTCGGCTTGAAAAACATCGGATATGCCCTTTGCACCGTCGGGCTGTCAAAGGCCCAGCTGTGGCATTGGCCCAGAAAATAGGGCGCTTGTGTCATTTCGGGGTGAGGCTGGCCCGCCAGTTC
>JAIXOX010000037.1 GCA_027486555.1 Comamonadaceae bacterium | reverse complement strand
GCCACGGCCGAGCTGGGGGAGTTGGTTGTTGGTGTACATGTGTCCACAAGCTATGAAGTGGACACGATGCTCTTAGATCTGGGGTGTTGCTGCCAGATGGGATGACCGGACGCTTACCTTCATTAGCAGATGGCTCAACGGCGATGCTCCTTGAGCGTGTGGCAAATGACTTTCGTTTCAAACCAGGAGCAATTTAAATGCGCGTCTTTCAAATTGAAGGGGAATGGGGAATTGACCATTTGAAACTTTCTCAGCGTCCTGAGCCGAAAGCGAAAGATGGTGAAGTCTTAGTGCGAATGCGCGCTTCTTCGCTCAATTACCGCGACCTCGTCGTACCTGAGCGCGGCTATGGTAGCTATACCGGTCAATTGCCACTGATTCCCATCTCTGATGGGGTTGGAGAAGTCATTGATGTTGGAGCAGGCGTTACGCGTGTTCGAGCAGGTGACCGGGTCTGTCCCACTTACTTTCAGGGTTGGATCGCGGGCGAACCCGATTTAAACAGGCTCACCCAATCTCTCGGAGGGCCTATTGACGGGACCATGACGGAAGTGATGTGTCTTTCTGAACAAGGTGTGGTGCCAGTCCCTGACTACCTTAGCGATATCCAAGCTGCAAGTCTTCCTTGCGCCGCATTGACTGCCTGGAGTGCTGTGGTGACTTATGGTCACGTCAAGTCAGGTGATCGAGTGCTAGTACAAGGATGCGGCGGAGTTGCTTTGTTTGCACTGCAGTTCGCCAAAAGTTTAGGAGCTCATGTCACCGTCATTAGTTCAAGCGCAGAGCGAATGGATCGCGCTATCGCTTTGGGTGCTGATGCCGTGATCAATTACCGTGAACAGCCCGAATGGGCCAAAGCCACACGCGAGATTACTCAGGGACGTGGATACGATTTGATTTTGGAGTTGGGGGGTGAAAAAACACTTCCACAGTCTCTTCGCTGCGTTCGTCCAGGTGGTACTTTAGCCATGATTGGCATCTTATCGGGAAGCAGCGTCAACACATCCTTAGGCCACATCATCACCCGCCAAGTTCGCCTTCAGGGTGTGACGGTTGGACATCGCGATGGGATGGAGGCCATGTTGCGTGCGATGGCACAGCACAAGATCGTTCCCGTGACCGACAAGGTCTTTGCATTCGAGGAACTCAAAGAAGCCATGACGTATTTGAAGAGTGGCGCACAGTTCGGCAAAGTCTGTATTGCCCATTAAAAATGGGGGTTTGATGTTAATTCCTATTCAACCAATCAACATTGATCCTGAAAAAATTGCATTTCAGATGTGCGAGAGTGGCGAACAAGTCACTTTTGCACAGATCGATGGTCGAGCCAATCAAGTTGCTCATCTGGTGTCGGATCTAGGCATCCTTCCAGGCGAACACGTGGCCGTTCTAATGAATAACTGCCGCGAATTATTAGAGCTTTGCTTTGGTTTGGATAGAAGTGGTGTTTATTACACGCTGATCAGTACACGCCTGACGACCGAAGAGATTGATTACATCATCCGTGACTGTGGTGCTCGCTTGTTTGTTTATTCGGCCGCTTTGGAGTCTGTTGACCAAGGATTGTTCTCAAAGCTGCCAAACACGTTGAAGTGCATGAGCGTAGGTGTATGTGCTGAAACAAGGGCGCACGGGGATTGGGTGGCTGAATGTGCAATAAAGCCCACGTCTGCCATTGCACAAGCGTTGCAAGGCAGTGACATGCTTTACTCGTCGGGTACAACTGGACGCCCTAAGGGAGTGCTGTGGCCACTGCCCAAGACAGCTGCAGGACAACATACCATGTTGGTGAAGCTGCTGCCGCCACTGTTTGGATACGATGCCGACAGTCACTACCTGTCGACCGCACCTCTTTACCATGCCGCACCATTGCGTCACAGCATGACGGTCATCAAAATGGGAGGGACCGTCACGGTCATGGAGCGGTTTGACCCACTGCTGGCTCTGCAAACCATTGAGCGATGCCGCATCACCCATAGTCAATGGGTGCCGACCATGTTTGTGCGATTGTTAAAGCTTGACCTATCGATACGAGAAAAATTCGATTTGTCTTCCATGAAAATGGCTGTTCACGCAGCCGCGCCTTGTCCTGTTGATGTCAAAGAAAAAATGATCGACTGGTGGGGCCCAATCGTGCACGAATACTATGCCGGCACTGAAAACAATGGGTTTTGTAGCATCACACCTTCTGAGTGGTTGGCGCACAAAGGCTCAGTAGGTCGCGCCTCGCAAGGGAAATTGCATATTTGTGATGAAGAGGGTGTTCCTCTAGATGTGGGTCAAACGGGGGCTGTTTATTTCTCAGATGGTCCCCAGTTCACCTATCACAATGACCCAGCCAGTACAGCGCAAACCCGCAACTCTCTGGGATGGACTACTCTTGGTGACATTGGCTATCTGGACGAGCAGGGCTACCTTTATTTGGTTGACCGAAAAGCCTTCATGATCATCAGTGGAGGAGTTAATATTTATCCTCAAGAAATTGAAAATGTGTTGCTGCAACACCCGAAAGTGATGGATGCTGCTGTGGTTGGCGTCCCAAATAGTGATTGGGGCGAGGAAGTTAAAGCCGTCATTCAACCAGTTCATGCATCCGATATTGGCCCAGCTCTGGCAGAAGAACTACAGTCATTCTGTCGAGAAAAATTAGCAGGCTTTAAATGTCCGAGATCTATCGATTTCGACTTGGAGTTACCTCGTTTGCCAACAGGTAAGCTTTACAAAAAATTGGTTAAAAAACGCTACTGGCCTCAATAAGCCTTAGTAAAAAAATCAAATGCCAATCGGAGAATCCTACGTGTCAGAAAACCACAGCAGTCATGTTATGTCGAGCCCTAGCAGAAGCGACAGTCGTGCCGCAACACGCACAGATACTCGCAACGCTTTGGTTTGGTGTGGAACCGAACTTTTGACCGAACGCGGGTTTCAGATAACAGGTATTGATGAAGTGCTCAAGCGCGTGGGCGTACCCAAGGGCTCCTTCTACCATTACTTTAAAAGCAAAGACCATTTTGGGCACGCTGTAATCGATAACTACGAAGCTTATTACGCAAAGAAAATGGATCGAATTTTTGGTGACACCTCACAGTCACCGTTGCAGAGATTAGTGAACTTCACCGTAAATGCAAAAAATGGCATGGTGAAGTTTGACTTCAAGAGGGGCTGCCTCATCGGCAATCTTGGTCAAGAACTTGCCGCCCTAGATACCCAGTTTCGTGAAAGGCTGGAGGGCGTTTTGGTGTCCTGGGAAAAACGTGTTTCAGACTGCTTGAGTGAGGCTATCGATATCGGAGAACTGGCACTTGGACAAGATCCCCAAGCACTGTCGCGTTTTTTCTGGGTCGGTTGGGAGGGCGCGATATTACGATCAAAACTTATGCGCAGTTTGGAGCCGATAGACCAATTCACATCCATTTTCTTTAGATCCGTGTTGATTCGTTGATTTCTTGAACAAAGTTGATCAGTTCTGAAAAACATTTTGAAGGCGATTAAATAGCTGCTGTCGGTCGCCAGTTCACGTTGACCTTCCGTCTTAAGCCTAGATTAGAAATTTGGGCGTCCGCCCGATTGACCCCTTGTGGCCGGTAGCAGAAGGTCAGCTGTTTTATGTGGACGACTGCAATCGCTGCAAAGCAGACGCTTAAATTGATCTGACACGCCGTTTTGTATTTATGTCAGTCGATTGACCATTGCCAACGGACTGAACTGAGGTTTTTTTAAGTTGGCTTCCAGCTTTGCGATCTCTGCTTCATTTTGATCACCATCAATCCAAGTCGTATAGGTTTTTTGAAACATCTCGACAGAGTGCCCCAGTTGTCCTGCTGTCCATTTGTGATTCGCATTTGCCATGATCAAGGCCGTCGCATAGGTATGCCGGCAGTTGTAGGGGCGGCGATAGTGAAGGCCCAGTCGCTTCAGCGTGGGTGCCCAAAACGACCTACGGAAAGCCCTTTCATCAATCCAAGGTTGGTCATATCGCGGGTCATTGAAAACCCTCCCGCCAGCCAAATAGGTGTGCTTCTTTTGACGTAGAAGGGCGGCCAATGAATGGCTGTTGAGTTTGACTCGCCGAGACTTGTTGGTCTTGGTCTTGTCTTGATGTTCACCACGGACAATCGTCTCATGCACTTGGAAATAGCCGCTGGTGAAATCAATTGACTTCCACTGAAGTGCCAAAAGTTCACCAGTACGAAGCCCTGTCCACAACCAAAACTCTGTGAAGTTTCCAATTTGTTCCGGATACTTTTCTTGCATGGACGCAACAATGCGGTCAGCTTCGTCGTTACTGAATGGATCTGCCTCTGGCTTTTGATCCTTGACTCGGATGGATACGCCTGATTTCGGATCAATGACAGGATTGACAGTTATCAATCCATCGTACTTGGCCTGATCCATGGCTCCACGCAACACTTGCAGGTAATTGTTGACGGTCTTGCCTTTCAACTCTGATCGAGAGGCAATCGCAAACTTGACGTTCATGAAAGTCAGGTCTTGAACAGGCAAGTTAGAAACAACCGAACCTTTTCTGTCGCAAATCGTTTTGTACCAAAATTTGGCGCATGATTGGTAAGACAATTTCGTTGCATTGGTGACGCGTTGAACGGCCAACCAATCAGCCAATTGATCCGCAACGGTGTAACCAACTTTCGTTGTTCCTTCATCTGGAAAAAAGTCTTCCCACTTAAAGCGATCGAGTCGAATGGCAGTTTTAATGTCAGCGACAAGTCTTTCGGCATATTTAATGTGAGCTGAGGACGGAAATAACGGCGCTCCATTGCCCATGAGGGTTCGGCGCTCCTGGTTGCCATTGAGCGTGAACTTCAAAAGGATGGAAGATGTGCGCAACTCCACGCCCGAAATAGATCTGTTCACAGCCATTTTTGAGCTTTCTTGTTCAATGCTTCATTGAGGCCAGAGGCGTTTTCCATCACGAAGAGATAGTCCGTTGCACTCAAGCCTGTGGCTTGTCGTGCGGCTTTCTCCAGCATGTTGAATTTCCCTGCCAGGCGCACCTTTTCGAATTCGCAGAAGTTGGCAAGTTCGTCGGGCGTAAATTCTTTGATGCTCAATTTGGTTTCCCCTTGTGACTGGTCAAGCCAGCCTTTGATGGCAACAGCGCCACCGCGGCGCTTTAGTTCCTCACGTTGCAGCTGGTTGAGTCGTGTGGATACGGATTTCGTGGGCTCTGAAACAGGCCGGCCCGAACCTGTTCGTGCACCGCCTCTCACCGGTTGCCCCTCACGCTGGCTTTGATCTCACCCAAGGTCTTGGGCACCCAGTGCAAATCAAGTTCAACGTTGGATTCAAACAATTCAGGAAGACTGATGTAGCCAAGCTCGGCGTTATCAGGATCGCCTAAGTTGACGAACCCAAATGCTTGATGTTGGCTGTCGTGATCGCTGCCATCGCCTTGGTCACGTTCCGTGATCCAAAAGTCAAAGCTACCGATGAAGTAGTGCAGACAAGCTTTAGCCTGGTCACCCTGGCCATCGGTCTCACCCGTTTGAGGCATGGAAAGGATGTCTTTGGCCAGCCCATCCAAAAGGTCTTGGAAGTACAAGCCTTCCTCACCTTGGAGCAATTGTTCAAGCTGAATCGCCCCGGATTTTGAGGAGGCTCCACACTTTGAGAAGATGGAGCCATGAGCAAGAAATCAAACCGTTTTTCACCCGAGGTGCGCGAACGCGCTGTTCGCATGGTGCTCGAACACCGAGGCGAGTACCCATCCCTGTGGGCCACAATTGAGTCCATTGCCCCCAAGATCGGGTGCGTACCGCAAACCCTCAACGACTGGGTACGCCAGCACGAAGTGGATGCAGGCGTGCGCGATGGCATCAGCTCTGACGAGCGAGCCCGCATCAAAGACCTGGAGCGTGAAGTCAAGGAACTGCGCAAAGCCAATGAGATTCTCAAGCTGGCGAGCGCTTTTTTTGCCCAGGCGGAGCTCGACCGCCGATTGAAGTCCTGAGAGCGTTCGTCGATAAACACCTCGAATCCTACGGGGTCGAGCCGATTTGCAAAGTGCTG
>JAIXOX010000146.1 GCA_027486555.1 Comamonadaceae bacterium | reverse complement strand
TCGGACAGCACAACACCCGGTTTACCGTCGATCAAGGTCTGGACTTCAAAGGGGTAACCTTTGATTTGGGTAGACAGGGGACAGCACACCATCAAGCCTTTTTTGGCGTTGTATGCCGCAGGGCTCAGCACCAAGGCGGGACGGTGGCCTGCCTGTTCATGCCCGGCTTGAGGGTCAAATTCCAGCCAAACAATGTCACCGGCTTCTGGCACATAGGCTCGCGTGACCATCAGAGGGCTTCCTGCCCAACTGGCCCGCCAAAGTCCACCACATCATGGGCGTTTTCGTCGGTCATGCCCGCCAACAGGTCTTCTAATTTGTATTCGGGCTGAGTAAGGGGTTCGATGACGATTCGACCTTTCGTTGCCGTGATGATGACGTGCTGCTCCAAGTCGAATGCAGCCGACTTCATGACTGCGCCTGGCAGGCGCAATGCAGGGCTATTGCCCCATTTGCGAATCACAGCTTCCATGACATTCTCCCCTTATGTATCTACATTGTAGACACGCCATATTCGGCGCACAACACTTTTTTGAGCCGGAATCAATCGGCTAAAGCGCATTCGCAGGATTTGCGCTTCATTTGTGAAGCGCAAAATGCTTTTTTGCGCTTCATAACTCCGAGCAGCCATGCAGTTCATCGAGAAGTTGGATTGACAAATCATCCCATTCTCGCAACATACAAACCTTAAACCTGAGGGAAGGCGACCATGGACATTCACACATTCTCAAGCCGCGACTTCATACGGGACGTGCCAACCGCCAAACGTGGTGCCTTAGAGGGTCCGGTGTTCATCACCGAACGGGGTCGCCCCGCGTTTGCACTGCTCAAAATCGACGACTATTACCGGATAGTCAGCAAAGCAGCATCATCTCTGCTGGAGGTGATGGACGCCATACCGGGCGGCGATGGCATTGACTTTGATCCGCCCAAGTTGGGTGTCCGTGCTCAAGAAGCGTCCTTGGATTGACAGCGACGCAAGCGTGCAGTCCGATCAGAGCGTGTACCACGCTCATCGCCCACAGGGTGGGCTCCCACGGGGGGATGACCCTCTGGTGGCTTTAGCGCTCCAGCGGCACAATTTCCTGCTCAATCGCCCCAAACAAACTCTCGCCGTTTTGGCCATTCATCTCAATGCGGATGGTGTCGCCGAATTTCATGTACTCGGTGCTGGCTTGGCCGTCCTGGATGGTTTCGATGGCGCGTTTTTCGGCAATGCAACTGTAACCTTTGGGCCACTCAGGCTTGCCATTGACCTCCACGCTTTGGTTGCTCACGGTGCCACTGCCCACAATGGAGCCTGCGCGCACATGCCGGGTTTTGCAAAGGTGCGCGATCAGCTGGCCGAAATGGAAGCTCATCTCGGGTCCGGCTTCGCACATGCCCACTTTGCGCCCATTCCAAGTGCATTGCATGGTCAGGTGCACACGCCCCACTTGCCAAGCCTCCCCCAGTTCGTCGGGGGTCACGGCCACCGGGCTGAAGGCTGTGGCGGGTTTACCCTGCACAAATCCAAAACCCTTGGCCAACTCATTTGGAATCAGGTTGCGAAGGCTGACATCGTTGGCCAGCATGATCAGGCGCACGGACTCTATGGCTTCGTCGGCGGGGGTTTGCATTGGCACATCACCCGTGATGACGGCGACCTCGGCCTCAAAATCAATCCCGTATGCCTCATTGGCGCACACCACCGGGTCACAGGGGCCCAGCAGATCATCGCTGCCACCTTGGTACATGAGCGGGTCGGTGTAAAAACTGCCGGGCACCTCGGTGTTGCGCGAAGCACGCACCAGCTCCACATGGTTCAGATAGGCCGAGCCGTCGGCCCACTGGTAGGCACGCGGCAAAGGGGCCATGCAGCGCTCGGGGTCAAAGGGAAAAGCGTGGCGGACTTTGCCTTGGTTCAAGGTGGTGTAAAGGTCTTGCAACTGTGGGGCCAGAAAATTCCAGTCATCGAGCACTTGCTGCAGCTTGCTGGCGATGCCCGTCGCATAATGGGCGGTGCTCAAATCGCGAGAAACCACCACCAACTGTCCATCGCGAGAGCCGTCTTTGTAGGTTGCCAATTTCATCTTGAAGGTGTTCTTGAGTAGTGGCCGCTTTTCACATGGGGTAACACGGCAAAATTACGCATGGTTAAACTCATTTAACTAAACGAAAAATTTATTTTAGACCACATGCCCAGCCCAAGACCCGCAGACATTCCCCTGATTGAGGACAAAGAACGGGCGGGTATCCAGTCGGTCGAGGTGGGCTTTGCTTTGCTGGATGTGCTGGCACAAGCCCCTGGCCCGCTCATGCTGCGGGATCTCGCGGGCTCGGCAGGCATGAGCGCAGCCAAGGCACACCGCTACCTGGTGAGCTTCCAACGCCTGCACCTGGTGGTGCAAGATGGCAACACCCGTTACGAACTGGGTCCGGCCGCATTGCGCTTGGGACTGGCCGCATTGTCTCGGCTGGATGCGGTGAAGCTGGCGCGTGAGCGACTGCCAACACTTCTAGACCAAACCGGCGACACACTGGCTTTGGCGGTCTGGGGAAATCGTGGCCCGACCTTGGTGCATTGGCAAGAAACCCCTTTGACTGTGCCGGTCAATTTGCGCTTGGGCGATGTGATGCCTTTGCTGTCGTCGGCCACAGGCCGTTGTTTTGCCGCTTTCATGGGCCAAGGCGGCGGGGTTGACAAAGCCCAACCCATGATCGAGTCAGAGCTGGTTTTGGTCCGAAAACTCGGTCGCACCGACTTGCCCTCAACGCAAGCCCAAGTGCGTGCGATTTTGGAAGAAACGCGTCACCAAGGTTTGGGGCGAGTGGTCAATGTATTGTTGCCCGGCATCTCGGGCTTTTGCGCGCCTGTGTTCAATGCCGACGGGCATTTGGTCTTGGGCGTGGTGGCTTTGGGGTCTTCAGCCACGCTGGACACGGACTGGCACGGCTCAGTGGCCAAACCTTTGCGTGCCTTTGCCGCCTTGCTTTCAAGCGATTTGGGTTGGCGGCCAACTTGAGCACTGCTTCCATGACTGCCTCGCACCACTCATCAACACCAACGGGCAGACCCGCCAAAAAGACGCTTTGGCTTTTGGCTCTGGGTGTTTTGCTTGCGCATCTGGCTGTGCTGTTGGGCTTGGGTGATGCGCCGCTTTGGCGTTTGCAAGACCCACTCACACGCGTGGGGGCCATGCAAACGCGCACCATTGCTAGCGCCGCCGCAAGTCCTGCAAGTCCTGCAAGTCTTTCGACACCCAAGCCTCAAACCCCCAGCCCAACACGCATTGCGCAGGTGGTCAAGCCCCCTGTTGCACCCGTCCCTTCATCAGAGGCGACTGCCGCAGCACAAAGCCCAAACCTGACAGCGACCGCCACGCCTGACGAAGGGACCCATGCACCCGGTGAAGCCACACCAGATGCCTCAGCAGCAACGCCAAGTGTGGCTGCCATGGCCAACATTGAACCCGACCCTCCCAACGCAGTTGCACAAAGCCCCATCGCCAGCCCAGCCACTGAGGTGTCGCCACAGGACAGTCCTGCTGTGATCCCATCGGCTCCAATCGACTCAAAACCCGCAACCATCACGCCAGCCGATCAGTTGGCGTCTGCCACCACGAACCTGCCCGGCATCCCATTGGGCATGTTGCCGTCTTCTACTTTGCTCAGTTACCGATTAACAGGCCAGGAAAAAGGCATCCAATACTCCGCCAGTGGCAGCTTGAGCTGGCAACACAACGAGGCTCGTTACGACATGGGGTTGACGGTCAAAGCTTTTTTGCTCGGCTCACGACAATGGCGCAGCCAAGGGCAAATTGCACCCACAGGACTGCTGCCCATCCGGTTTTCAGACAGTTGGCGCAGCGAACGTGCCAGCCATTTTGACCACGCTGGCCAACGCATCGTGTTCAGCAGCAATGCGCCAACAGCCGTGTTGCAAGCCGGTGCTCAAGACCAAATCAGCCTGTACGTTCAATTGGCGGCCGCCATGGCCGCAGACGGTGCACGTTTTGTGCCCGGCACACGTTTGCAAATCCAGATTGCCACCATCCGCGACGCCTTGCCTTGGCTGTTGACCTTGGACAAGGTGGAAACCATCACCGCCAACGGGGTGGACTTGAGTGCTACCAAATGGGTGTGCCAGCCGCGCAACCGTTTTGATGCGCAGGTGGAGTTCTGGGTGGCCCGCGAACACCAGTGGTTGCCCGTGCGCATACGCATCACCCAAGTCAACGGCAACTTCATTGACCTGAATCTGATTGGCCAAACCCCTTTGCCTCCCTTGGCCCTTGGCAACACCTCCGGTTGAAAAAATCACATGCGCGTCACATTGTTACAAACCACCTGACTTGAGGCGGGCAACTTGAGGGAGAATGAAGACATGAATTTGCTCTATGAATCCGAGACCTTTGCCGTGATGCACATGCTGGCCAATGCGCCCAGCGAAGCCTCGCCTGCCTCCAGCAAACCCATGCTGGAGCGACATGGTTTTGAAATTGTGGACAAACGCTCGGGCAAAGAGGTGTACCTCGATGGCTCTTGGGCCGAAATGTTCCAGCAGCAAATCCAGGCTTGGCAACAGCACACGCCCACACAAGAAGAAGTCGAAGACACACTTGAAGGCTACACCGGACTGGCCCAGCAGCCTGTGGTGGTGCACTGAAGCGGCTTGGCGGTGGCGTCTGGTCGGCGGCTTCAGCACCGACAAATACCGCGGGTCCTCCCGGTCCTAACTCAAGCCACCTACCTGCAAAAAACCGCCCTCAGGCGGTTTTTTTACGCCTGTTGATCCACTGAAAAATCGGCCCCACCAACATCAGCACCGCCACCAATCGGCAAACCTGAAACGCCGTGACCACAGGCACCCCCAATTGCAAGACCTTGGCGGTGATCGCCATCTCGGCAATGCCGCCAGGCGAAGTGCCCAAAATCATCGTGGCCGGATGCAGCCCAGTGGCCCAGGCCAGCATGCCGCCAAACCCGACAGACAAGACCATCATGGCCAAGCTGCCGGTCGCGGCCGACACCAACCAGCGCGGCGCGGTGTGCAAGAACTCACGCTGAAACCGCACACCCAGACTCACGCCGATGAGCAACTGCGCAGCATTCGACAAGCCTGTAGGCACCGCCGACCAGTCCATGCCCGACAGGGTCAGCCCCATCGATACCAACAAAGCGCCCATGAACCACGGGTTGCTGCGCTTGAGCCACGTCATGACGAGCGCGCCAGCTGCCGTGACCAGCCCCAGCCAAAACAAACCAGGCCACTGCGCCACACGCGGCCCCGGCAACAAACGCGCATCGACCTGCAAGCCCCAATGGTTTTGCGCCCACTGCATCGCAAAAGGCACCGACAGCACCACCATGACCAGCCGCACGCTGTGTGCGGCCGCCACTAAATCGGTGCGTCCCCCATGGCGCTCGGCCAGCAAGGTCATCTCGGACGCGCCGCCAATCGCGCTGGCAAAGTAGCTGGTGGCTCGCCAAGCCCCAGGCGGCAGGTGCGCAAAATCGGCCGCATGCTGGCGCTGCAGCCACAGGCCAAACAAGCCGCCCAGCGCCAGCGCCCAAAGCACGGCCAGCACAATCGCCCACCACAGGCTGACCACCAGCGCGCTGACTTGCGGCGTGAAATAAAGGCCCAAAGCCGCGCCAATGACCCATTGCCCGGCGTTGCGCAACATGTGTTCGCTGCGCGTGGGCGCACCCAGTACCGAAGCCACAGCCGTCGCCAGCAAAGGCCCCAACATCCAGGGGATGGGCGTATTCAGCCAAACACACAGCTCGGCCGCAGCCAGCGCCAACAACAAGGTCAGCGCCACACGGGTCAGGTGATGCAGGGTCATCGGGTCAAAAAAAACCGCCCAAACGGGCGGTCGGGTGACGGTCAACCAATGGCGCTTCAGGCGTGACGGCGGATGCTGTCGGCCACGGTCTGCACAATTTGGTCGATGTGCGCGTCTTCCACGATGTAGGGCGGGCAAATGACGATGTTTTCTCCCGCAGGACGCACCCACACGCCATGGTGGAAGCAGTCCATGAAAACGTCATACGCCCGCTTGCCGGGTGTCCCGGGAATGCTGGCCAGCTCCACCGCCCCGGCCAAGCCCAGCGTGCGGATGCCGATCACATTGGGCAAGCCCTTCATGGCGCTGTGCATGGCGTCGCCCAGCACCTTGCCTTGTTGGCCCGCTCTGGCAAACAGGTTTTCTTCCTTCATCAAGTCGAGCGTGGCAATCGCGGCCGCGCAAGCCACAGGGTGGCCCGAATAGGTGTAACCGTGGAAAAACTCGATCGCGTGCGCAGGCGAGTTGGCGTTCATCATCGCGTCGTAGATGAAGTCGCGGCAGATCACGCCACCCAGCGGGATCACGCCATTGGTCACCGCTTTGGCAAAGTTCAGCATGTCGGGCACCACACCGTAGTAGTCGGCACCAAAGTTCACGCCCAGGCGGCCAAAGCCAGTGATGACCTCGTCGAAGATCAGCAGGATGCCGTGCTTGTCGCAAATTTCGCGCAGGCGCTTCACATAGCCTTGGGGCGGGATGTACCAGCCTGCGCTGCCCGCAATCGGCTCCACGATCACGGCCGCGATGTTGCTCGGGTCGTGCAACACCAAAATGCGGTTTTCCAGCTCGAGCAATGGGTCTTCGGCCCACACCGGTTCCTCGTGGTGGATGTAGGCGTGGTTCACCGGGTCGTGGATAAAACGCATGTGGTCCACACGCGGCAGCAACTGCGCGCCATAGACCTTGCGGTTGGCGGGCAGGCCGCCCACGCTCATGCCACCGAAGTTGACGCCGTGGTAACCCTTTTCCCGGCCAATGAACACATTGCGGTGGCCTTCACCCCGGGCGCGGTGGTAGGCCAGCGCCACTTTCAAGGCCGTGTCGGCCGCTTCGGAGCCGGAGTTGCAAAACAACACCTTGTTCAGGTCACCGGGGGCCATGTCGGCAATCATCTGCGCCGCTTTGAAGGCCTTGTCGTTGCTGGCCTGAAACGCCGTGGCGTAGTCCAGTGTGTCGAGCTGGTTTTTGATGGCTTCGTTGATGGGCTTGCGGTTGTGGCCAGCACCCACACACCAGAGGCTGGAGATGCCGTCGATGATCTTTTTGCCATCGTGCGTGGTGAAGTGCATGCCCTCTGCCCCCACAAAGACCCGGGGGTCTTGGCGGAAAGTGCGGTTGGGGGTGAAGGGCAACCATTGGTTGTCCATGGGGATGTCATGGTTGTTCACGAATGCACTCCTTGGATTGATTCAGGTGGGGTTGGAGTTTAAAGGACTGTCATGCCAGAAGCAGGCGCGTGAATGACACCGCCCACGCTTGGAGCCTGAATGGACCGATGACGCGATCCAAGTCGGCGCTGGAGGGCCACTTTGGCCCATTGTGGACAGTATTTTTCATCGCCCCCTGCGCATACCCCCTGTTCGTGAAGACAAGAATCCATCAAAATAAAAGAATGCTTTTTATTTAAAAAAAGGTGGTATGTGCATATCAACACGAATGCGGTGGACCTTGAGGGCGGCAGCACTGGGCGGCAGCGTGCTGCGCGCACAAGCGCTCAAAGTCAAGATCACGCCAAGCTTGGGCTCTGGGGGTGGGCTCCATGGAGAACAAACCTCAAGGATGCATGGCATGTTGAGCGCCTTGAGGACTGAACCATGGCGTCACACACGCTGGCCCATGTCAAAAACGAAGTTCTTTGATCTGAGCACTTGGCTGAGCACTGCGGTGACTCACGCCCGATAAGCCCTCATTTGTATTCGCATTTTGGAGAACCTCCATGCAAGCCATTCCTGACCTTGTCATCAAAAACGGGCGCATTGTCACCGCGCATGAAGCCGAACACCGTGGCCATTACAAGGCCGCTGGGATCGCCACCGCCTTGGTTGCCATTGGCATTTGGACCTATGAGTTCAAGCAAGGCACAGCCACCCCCTCTGCGACGCAGTTTACTGAATGGCCAGCCCCCGTCCAACCGGCATCGGCTTTGGCCACAACCGAGCCCCAGACGCCGCAATGGGGCTCTGTTGCAGATTTACCACCGGCTCCATCGAGCCGTACGCGCATCCTGAGCGCCAACGCCATGAGCGTGTCAGCCTATGAGAAGGACAGGGCAGTCCAAGCCTCACCGACCATTTTGCAAACGAATTCCGTCCAAAACGCACAGACAAGGGTCTTGAAAAACGAGGCCTTCCAACGCCAGGCCGAATCACAAACCTATGTCGTGCGTGACGGTGACACCCTGTGGACCATTGCCAAGCAGGTGTACGGCGATCCTCACCAATACAAACGCTTGCTTGAAGCCAACCCCAGTGTCATGGCCAGTCCAGAGCATATTTTTCCTGGACAAGTCCTGAGGGTTCCAGCTTGAAGATGAGACTTTGACGATCTAAAGAGGCTGTGTGCAATGCGCGACAATCTCACCCCATGAACCCCATTGCCACAACCACCTACATCTTGACCCTCTCTTGCCCTGACCGCACCGGCATCGTGCACGCTGTCTCGGGTTTTTTGCTCGAACGCGGGGGCAACATCGAAGAAGCAGCCCAATACAACGACCACGACACCGGTCTGTTTTTCATGCGCGTGCAATTTGCCTGCGACCTGATCGACGGTGACACGCTCGATGCCCAGTGGAGCGCGTTTGCCCAGACCTTTGACATGAAGTGGGACCTGCACGCCACAGCCCAGGCCATGCGCACGGTGATCATGGTCAGCAAAGAAGGCCACTGCCTGAACGACCTGCTGTTTCGCTGGAAAAGTGGCCTGCTGCCACTCGATATCCGCGCCATTGTGAGCAACCACCGCGAGTTCTACCAACTGGCCGCCAGCTACAACGTGCCGTTTCACCATATCCCGCTGACCAAAGACAACAAGGCGCAAGCCGAAGCCAAACAATACGAAATCATCCAGGCCGAGGGCGCCGAGCTGGTGGTGCTGGCCCGTTACATGCAGATCCTCTCCGACGACCTGTGTCGCAAACTCGCCGGTCGCGCCATCAACATCCACCACAGCTTTTTGCCCAGCTTCAAAGGGGCCAAGCCCTATTACCAAGCGCACGACCGGGGTGTGAAACTGATCGGTGCCACCGCCCACTACGTGACGGCCGACCTGGACGAAGGCCCGATCATCGAACAAGACGTGGCCCGTGTGGACCACAGCAAAACGGTAGAAGACCTCACGGCCCAGGGCCGAGACACCGAAAGCCAGGTGCTGGCCCGCGCCGTGAAATGGCACAGCGAACACCGCGTGTTGATCAACGGTCACAAGACAGTGATCTTCAAATAGCCCCAGTTTCATCGCCTCCGCTCCAACCGAACCCAACCCCATGTCCGCCACCCACACATCACGCATCCCACCCATCCAATGCCTGCTGACCTTTGAGGCCTTGGCGCGGTTGCGAAGCGTGACCCAGGCGGCCGAGGAGCTGTGCGTGACGCCCAGTGCCGTGAGCCACCGCGTCAAGCAACTCGAGCAGATCATTGGCACCAAACTGTTTGGCCGAGCCGATTTTTCACTCACCACCGAAGGCAACGAATACCTGGCCCATGTACGCGAGGGCCTGGTGGCGCTGCAGCGCTTTCCCAGCGCCAGCAACACGCCGGGCAGGCGCAAGCTGCGCCTGGCGGTCACACCCACTTTTGCCCGCTCGGTGCTCATGCCTCGGCTCAAGCATTTCCTGGACGCTTACCCCGAAATCGACATCACGCTCCAGGTCAGCATTCCCCTGCTGGACGTCGTGGCCGAAGACGCCGACCTCACGGTGCGCTTTGGCACCGGTCGCTACTCCGATGTGGAGCACATTTGTTTGGCGAAAGACGACGTAACCCCCTTGGCATCGCCCGCTTGGCTGAGAGAAAACGGCCCCTTTGCCAGCGCTGAAGACCTGCTCGGCCAACCTCTGCTGCGCAGCCCCCTGGAGCCTTGGCGCACCTGGTTCGCAGCGCATGACCTCGACTGGCCCGAGCCGATCGATGGCTCTTCCTTCAACGACATCGGCCTGATGTGCGATGCCGCGGCCCAGGGCCTGGGCATCGGCCTGATCCGCACCAAACTCGGCGCACCTTGGTTGGAAAGCGGCCAACTGGTGCGCCTGTTCGAGCGCAGCGTGCCCAGCCCCCACGCCCACTACCTGTGCTGGCGCACCGGCACCATGGAGCGCTGGGAATGCGCCACCTTTGCAGACTG
Organism: Comamonadaceae bacterium; assembly: GCA_027486555.1. Taxonomy (GTDB): domain Bacteria; phylum Pseudomonadota; class Gammaproteobacteria; order Burkholderiales; family Burkholderiaceae_C; genus Limnohabitans_A. Next base: position 7,437 of record JAIXOX010000146.1, on the reverse strand, counting down.
GCTGAAAAAAGCCTTGGCCTGATTTCACAAGGCTGTCAAAGATTCTTCAGCCCCACGCAGCGGGCTTGCGCTTACAGTTAAGCCTTCATTTCAAGGTTTTGAATGCCATGAGCGCCAACACCCCTGCCGAAACACAACAACTGACTGCCACCGAACGTGCCGAGCGCCAACGCGCTGTGGTGCAGGCGCTGGGCCGGGTGCTGCCGTCTGACGCCATCCTCTACACCCCCGAAGACACCACGCCGTATGAGTGCGACGGCCTGACTGCCTACCGCGAGCGGCCTTTGGTCGTGGCGCTGCCCGAGACCGAAGCGCAGGTGCAAGCCGTGCTCAAAGCCTGCCACGCCCTGCAAGTGCCCGTGGTGGCCCGTGGCGCGGGCACGGGCCTGTCGGGCGGGGCCATGCCGCACCGCATGGGCGTGACGCTGTCGATGGCGCGCTTCAACCAAATCAAAACCGTTGACCCCGTGAGCCGCACAGCGGTCGTGCAATGCGGCGTGCGCAACCTGGCCATCAGCGAAGCGGCCGCGCCCTATGGCCTGTATTACGCACCCGACCCGTCCAGCCAGATCGCCTGCACCATTGGCGGCAACGTGGCCGAAAACTCGGGCGGTGTGCACTGCCTCAAATACGGCCTCACCGTCCACAACGTGCTCAAGGTCAAAGGCTTCACCGTCGAAGGTGACCCGATCGAATTTGGCAGCGACGCGCTCGATACGTCGGGCTACGACCTGCTGGCCGTGTTGGTGGGCAGTGAAGGCATGCTGGCCGTGACCACAGAAGTCACCGTCAAACTGGTGCCCAAGCCGCAATTGGCGCGCTGCATCATGGCCAGCTTTGACGACGTGCGCAAAGCAGGTGACGCCGTGGCCGCCGTCATTGCGGCGGGCATCATTCCGGCGGGGCTGGAGATGATGGACGGCCCCATGACCATCGCGGTCGAAGACTTTGTGCATGCAGGCTACGACCTGAGCGCGGCGGCGATTTTGCTGTGTGAGAGCGACGGCACACCCGAAGAAGTGGAAGAAGAAATCGGCCGCATGAGCGCGGTGCTGCGCGACTGTGGGGCCACGGCCATTTCGGTCAGCCGCGACGAAGCCCAGCGCCTGAAATTCTGGAGTGGCCGCAAAAACGCCTTCCCGGCCTCGGGCCGCATCAGCCCCGACTACATGTGCATGGACTCGACCATCCCGCGCAAGCGCCTGGCCGACATCTTGCAAGCCATTTCCGAGATGGAAACCAAATACGCCCTGCGCTGCCTGAACGTGTTCCATGCGGGCGACGGCAACCTGCACCCGCTGATCTTGTTCGATGCGAACGATGCCGACCAGCTGCGCCGCTGCGAGCTGTTTGGTGCCGACATTCTGGAAACCAGCGTGGCCATGGGCGGCACGGTGACGGGTGAGCACGGCGTGGGCATCGAGAAAGTCAACAGCATGTGCGTGCAGTTCAGCGCTGAAGAAAACGAGCAAATGTTCGCCGTCAAACGCGCTTTTGACCCGCTGGGCTTGCTCAACCCCGGCAAGGTCATCCCGACGCTGAACCGCTGCGCCGAGTACGGCCGCATGTTGGTGCGGGCGGGGGCGATCAAGCACCCGGATTTGCCACGGTTTTGAAATGATGGTTTTTGTAGGTCGGCGACTTTAGCCCCGACGTGCAGCCTTTGCAAATCTGGCATCGTCAACGCCACAAGAGGCATCGTCGGAGCTGAAGCTCCGACCTGCGGGAAACCCGTGGCTTGGTAGTCTTCTGTAGGTCGGCGGCTTTAGCCCCGACATGATGAACCACCGACACTTGTCGGGGCTGAAGCCGCCGACCTACAAACGCTTCACTCTCTGACGCCAGGCAACACGCTTGGGGCAGTGCCCCAATCAGCAGGGTAAATGCCATCCTTCACATACCGGTGAAAAGTGCTGTGCGGCCAATCACTGACCTGCCGTACAAGCCCATGCTTGACCGGATTGAAATGGATGTAGTGCGTGTGCTGCTCCACATCCCGCTCGTCACGCAAGGTGTGCTCCCAAAAACGCGCTTGCCAAAAAGTCTGAACACCCATGCGCCCACGCAGGCGATGCACAACGCCTTGCTTGATCAGCATCCAGCGGGTCGAAAAATCGGCGTCATCGCCAGGCAAACGCCAGATGCAATGCAGGTGATCGGGCATAACCACCATCGCCAGGGTTTCAAATGGGCGTTGCGCACGCACAAGCCGCATCACATCACCCAATGCGGTCAATGCCGACGTCTCTCGCAGCCACGGTGCACGCTGATGGGTCACGACGGTGAAAAAGTACGTGCCCCCCGGGATGTTCGATCGACGGTATTGCATGACGTTCTCCCTCTTGTTTTACAAGGATTGAGCCACTGTTTTTATGAGTCATCAAGCATTCATTTTTATAAATCTTTTGTTGGTTGGCGGCTTCAGCCTCAACAAATGCATGCGGTCCACCATGTCGGGGCTAAAGCCACCGACCTACAAAAATTCATCACCCCAACTGGTTGCGCACGCAACCAAATTAACTTAATATATCCCGTCTATAACCCGCTCATTTCATGAATACGCCCCTCGACCGCACGCTGACCTACCGCTTGCACCAACTGCACAAGCTGACCGACATGGACAGCCAGTCGGTCTATCCGGAGCGCACGGGCCTGTCGATGAGCGACGGGCGCTGCCTGACCACGATTGGCACTTTTGAGCCTTTGTCGGTCAAGGAGCTGGCCGACAAAAGCAACCTGAACAAAGGCCAAGCCAGCCGCGCCGCGCAAGCCCTGGTCGATCAGGGCCTGGTGCTCAAAGCCGATCATCCGGGTGATGGCCGGGGCGTGGTCTTGACGCTGACGCCCACCGGGCGAGAGGTGTTTGAGCGTGCCATGGCCATGGTGCACCAACGCAACCAAGACATTTTTGGCTGCCTGACCGACAAGGAACAAGCCACATTGAGCGGCCTGTTCGATCGGCTGATTGCACACGCCCGGCCGGGTGCTGCTGCGGACATGCCCTCTCACTGAACCCCGCCAAACGACAACACCCCATGCACACCCCCAGCACCGAAGCACGTCCTTCGATTTACTACAACTACGAGATTTTCAAACCTTGGTTGGCCTCGGCCCACCCGAAGCAAGACCGAAAAAAAGTCGTGATCGTCGGCGCTGGCCCTGCGGGCATGGTGACCGTACTCGAACTCGCGCGCCATGGCGTGCCCAGCGTGGTGCTGTCGGCCGATCTGCAGCTCTCGCAAGGCAGCCGGGCGATTTGTTTTACCCGCCGCTCGATGGAAATTTTGCAGCAGGTCGGCGTGGCTGACCGCGTGACCGCCAGCGGTCTGCCCTGGCGTTTTGGCAACTCGTTTTACCGGGGTCAGCGCGTGTTCCGCATGGAAGCGCCGCACGACGTCGATGACCGGTTTTTCCCGATCATCAATGTGCAGCAGCAGTTCATGGAGGAATACCTGCACGACGCCTGCAAGGCCAACCCGCTGATTGACTTTCGCTGGGGCAACAAGGTCAACCAAGTTGATCAAAAAGAAGGCCACGCGGTGCTGGAAGTCGACACGCCCGAAGGCCCTTATGCGCTCGAAAGCGACTGGGTGGTCGCCGCTGACGGTGGCCGTTCGGGCATCCGCAGCGCCATGAACCTGCAGATGGAAGGCGCGTCTTATGAAGGCTTTTTCGTGATCGCCGACATCCAAATCGATTTGCCCTTGCCCACCGAGCGCTTGGCCTTTTTTGACCCCGAGTGGAACCCCGGCAACACCATCTTGATGCACCGCGAGCCCCATGGCATCTGGCGTGTGGACTACCAGCTGCCTCCGGGTGAAACGCCCGAAGAAGCGCTGCGCCCCGAATCGCTCAAAGCGCGCATCGATGCGCAACTGGCCATGATCGGCCACGCAGGGCTCCAGTGGGAGATGGACTGGTCTTCGGTCTACTCAGCCCGCACGCTCACGCTGCCCGACTTTGTGCACGGCAGCGTGATCTTCACCGGCGACGCGGCGCACCTGTTGCCCATCTTTGGCGTGCGCGGGGCCAACACCGCGTTTCAAGACGCGCAGTCGCTGGGCTGGCACCTGGCCTTTGTGGCCAAAGGTCTGGCCGGCCCCAAGCTGCTGGCCAATCACAGCACCGAACGCGTGGGCGCGGCCCGCGAAATCATCACCGAAGCGGGCAAAAGCACCCGCTTCATGACCCCCCCCAGCCCCGGCTTCAGGCTGCTGCGCGACGCGGTCTTGTCGCTCTCGCTCACACAAGCATTTGTGCGCCCTTTGTACCACTGGCGCACCTCGCGTCCGCATGAGTACACGCACTCCCTGCTCAACAGCATGGGTGACGACAACGGCTTGTTCAAGAGCGGTCCAGCGCACGGCGCACCGCCACAAAACGTGCGCTTGGGAGCGAACGACTTTTTGCTCGACCACCTGGGCGGCGGCTTTGACCTGCTGTACTTCACCGACACGGATTTGCCGGAGGCGCTGCAACAAGTGATCACCGCAGCGCGTTTGACAGGCATGCCATTGAACGTGACGGCAATCGGTGCGACCCAGCCTGTAGCGGGTGCTGACCAACACCTGCCTGACGCCGATGGCCACCTGCGCCAGCGCTACGGCATACTGACAAATGGTGGGGCCTATCTGCTGCGCCCCGACCAACACATCTGCGCACGGTGGATCACCCTGGACGCCACGCGCCTGCAAGCGGCCTTGACCACAGCCTTGCCGAATCGTCGGACCTGAAGGTGCCGACCTACTTCCACATGTCCCGAACTCAACGCTGCTCATCCCCCGTAGGTCGGCGGCTTCAGCCCCGACATGACGGCTGGGCCCACCCACACTCGTCGAATCTGAAGGTGCCGACCTACTTCATCAGGACATCACCATGACCAACACACAACTCACCATCGACGGCCTTGAAACCGTTTACGACGCCTTGGCCTCGGCCATTGACCAAGCGGGCGCTGACAAGGCCACTTTGTTCCTTGTCAAGCTCGCCTTGCTCAACGCCAACGCCCTGGCCGACGACACCCTGTTCCAGCAACAGATCACCGCTGCCCTGCAAGACCTCTGACCACACGACCACAAAGGAGACCCACCATGCTCGTTCAATCCGTTCACCACGTCGCTTACCGCTGCAAAGACGCCAAAGAAACCGTCGAGTGGTACCAAAAACACCTCGACATGAAATTTGTGCTGGCCATTGCCGAAAACGAAGTGCCCTCCACCAAAGCGCCTGACCCGTACATGCACGTCTTTCTGGATGCGGGCCATGGCAATGTGCTGGCCTTTTTTGAGTTGCCCAGCCAGCCGCCCATGGACCGTGACCACAACACCCCCGGCTGGGTGCAACATTTGGCGCTGAAAGTCGATTCGATGGAGACACTGCTGGCTGCCAAAGACAAGCTGGTGGCGGGTGGCGTGGAAGTGCTGGGTCCGGTTGACCACACAATCTTCAAGAGCATCTATTTCTTCGACCCGAGTGGCCACCGCCTGGAGCTGGCCGCTGACTGCGGCACGCCCGAGATGATGCAAAAGCTCGACGAGGTGAAGTGGGACATGCTCGAAGAGTGGAGCCAAACCAAGCGCGCGCCCCATCACGCCGCCTGGATGCACGACGGCAGCATGGCCTCTTGAAAGCAAGCTCATGATGACACTCAACGAAACACACAACCCCGCACTGCAAAGCTGGGTCGCCTCGGCCAACTCAGCTGGCACCGACTTCCCCGTCCAAAACCTGCCCTTTGCGGTGTTCCGCCGCCAAGCCTCTGCCGAAGCCTTCCGGGGCGGCGTGGCCATTGGCGACCAAATTGTGGACTTGGCGGCAGTCGCCCAATCAGGCGTACTGACCGGCGAAGCCGCTGCGGCCGCGCAAGCGGGTGCACAAGACAAGCTCAACGCGCTGATGGCGCTGAACACATCGGCCTGGAGCGCGCTGCGCCTGGCCCTGTCGCGTGCGCTGCGTGAAGGCTCGGCTGACCAAGCCGCTCTGCAAGCCTGCCTTGTGCCACAAGCCGAGGCCGAATACGACGTGCCCGCCCGCATCGGCGACTACACCGACTTTTACACCTCACTCCACCACGCGACCAACATCGGCAAACAATTTCGCCCCGACAACCCGCTGCTGCCCAACTACAAATGGGTGCCGATTGGTTACCACGGTCGTGCGTCCAGCATCGGCGTGTCGGGCCAGCAATTCCGCCGCCCGGTGGGCCAGACCATGCCGCCCGGCGCAACCGAACCGTCGTTTGGCCCTTGCAAGCGGCTGGACATCGAATTGGAGCTGGGCATTTTTGTGGGCAGCGGCAACGCCTTGGGCGAAGCGGTGGACATCAGCCAAGCCGAGGACCATGTGTTCGGCATCTGTCTGCTCAACGACTGGTCGGCCCGCGACATCCAGGGCTGGGAATACCAGCCGCTCGGCCCCTTCCTGGCCAAGAACTTTGCGACCACGGTCTCGCCCTGGGTGGTGACGCTCGAAGCGCTGGCCCCTTACCGCGTGGCCTTCACCCGCCCCGAGGGCGACCCGCAGCCCCTGGCCTATTTGGACAGTGAAGCCAACCGCAGCTGCGGTGCCTTCGACATCCAACTGCAAGTGGGCCTGCAAACACCCAAAATGCGCGAAGCCGGTCAGGCCGACGCCAACATCTGCCGCACCAGCTACCGCCATGCGTACTGGACGGTGGCGCAAATGCTCACGCACCACACCGTGAACGGTTGCAACCTGCAGCCGGGCGATCTGCTGGGCAGCGGCACGCTCTCTGGCCCCACATTGGACCAAGCGGGCGCTCTGATCGAGCTGACCACGGGCGGCAAGAACCCGATTGCACTGCCCAATGGCGAGCAGCGCACCTGGCTGGAAGACGGTGACAGCATTGTGTTGCGCGGTTGGTGCGAAAAAGCGGGGGCTGCGCGCATTGGCTTTGGGGAGTGCGTAGGCACGGTGCTGCCTGCGAGGGTGCCCAAGGGCTGACCAACAGCGGTTCATCGCGACGAGGGCGTCGCTCCTACATGAAATAAGCATCAGCTCTTTGTGGGAGCCCCGCCCCCGGGGCGATGGCTTGTGGTCTGCAACGGCTCATCGCGACGAGGGCGTCGCTCCCACATGGAACAGAGATCGCCTCTTTGTAGGAGCCCCGCCCCCGGGGCGACGGCTTGTGGTCTGCAACGGCTCATCGCGTCGAGGGCGTCGCTCCCACATGGAACAGAGATCGCCTCTTTGTAGGAGCCCCGCCCCCGGGGCGATGGCTCGTGGTCTGCATCGGTCCATAGCGACGAGGGCGTCGCTCCCACACGAAACAGGCATCGCCTCTTTGTAGGAGCCCCGCCCCCGGGGCGATGGCTTGTGGTCTGCAACGGCTCATCGCGACGTGGGCGTCGCTCCCACATGAAACAGGCATCGCCTCTTTGTAGGAGCCCCGCCCCCGGGGCGATGGCTTGTGGTCTG
>JAIXOX010000039.1 GCA_027486555.1 Comamonadaceae bacterium | reverse complement strand
GACCCGTCCACGCTCTCGGGCGGGCAGCGTGCGCGTGTGGCGCTCATGCGCGCTTTGCTGGCCGAGCCGCAAGCGCTGCTGCTCGACGAGCCGTTTTCCAAACTCGACGCCGCCTTGCGTGCCCAGCTGCGCCCGTGGGTGTTTGCGCATGTGCGCGAGCGGCGCATCCCGGTGGTGCTGGTCACACACGACGAACAAGACGTGGCCGACCCGCAGCGCGTGCTGCAGTTGCACGCCACCGAAGAAAGCCTAGCCCATGTTTGACCGACAAGCCCAAACCCTCTTGCGCCCCGCACTGAACGCCGCTGCACGCGGCTTGGTGCGCGCAGGCATCAGCGCCGACGCGCTGACCTGGCTGGGCTTTGCCATCGGCATGGCCGCAGCTGTGGCCATTGCGCTGCAAGCGTGGTGGTGGGGCTTGGCGCTGCTGCTGGCCTCGCGCTTGCTCGACGGCCTGGACGGCAGCGTGGCCCGCCTGACCCAGCCCACCGACGCGGGCGGCTTCCTGGACATCGCACTCGACTTCGTGTTCTACGCCGCCATCCCCTTGGCCTTTGCAGTGGCCAACCCCGCCACCAACGCACTGCCCGCCGCCGCCCTGCTGGCCAGCTTCATCGGCACCGGCAGCAGCTTCTTGGCGTTTGCCGCACTGGCCGAAAAACGCGGCCTGACAGACACCGCCTTGCCGGGCAAAAGCTTTTACTTCTTGGGAGGCCTGACCGAAGCCGCCGAAACCATCAGCGTGTTTGCCGCCATGTGCGTGTGGCCTGAACACTTTGCGGTGTTGGCTTATGGGTTTGCTGCTTTGTGTGCAGTGACGACGGCGATGCGGGTGGGGTGGGGGTATCGGCGGTTGGGTTGAAGTTGCGCCGTAACTTAGCCCCTAACATTTGATTTCAGCGGCGCCGTCAGGCGTCCGCTCGAAGGAAGGTTAGGACTCTGCGTCAATATCGCGGACGGCGAATCTGAAATGTGACTTTGCGAGCCCTTCGGGGAGGACAAACTTCTTCTTTGAGGGAGGGAAACTTCCGTCGAACATCGCTGCAGCAGACATTAGCGCACCAAGCAATGTCAACAGAAAAGCTGGAATCACAGCGAGACAGATCGTGACGCCGCCAAGTCCGAGTTGCGAAAGATACGAAACTGCGCCGCTCTCATACTTTGGCAATAAAACCCAACCGTCATATACAACTTTGAAAAGTACAAACCCAAAGAGGGTGACGATCAGACCGACCGCCAGTAGAGAAAACTCGACCTCTCGCTTGCGTGAAGTTCCGACGGCATCGAAGCTGAGGCGTTCGGGTTTGAGCGTGGGCGGAAGTTCGTCGATTAGGACTGAGAACTTCAGTTCATCGAACTTCGGGGTTCCATTCAATAGCACTTTCAGCACAAAAAAATCGTTGCTGTTCAAAAGTGGAAAGTTAAGCTTAACGGCGCGGCGGTCGTCGCTGACGATCAGCACGACTTTCAGTTCTGGCGGATCAAGGTGCAGAAGCGAAGCGTCTAGAAGACTGCACTTCTCTGGAACGGAGAAGGTGAGTGGCTCGATCAGATCGCGTATTGCCTTGTCGCCGGTGTTGGCGATAAGAAACTGAACTTCATATAGATCATCAACGGGAGTGCCTTGATAAGTGACCTGCAGGGCTTTCTTGACGGCTGGGTCGATACCCTTAAACGGCGATGAGTAGAACTGAACGTATGGGGTCAAAGACTTGCGCAGTGATTTTCGAAAGTAGTACGCAGAAACCCATACAGAGGCGACGATGCCTACGATGAGGCTACCTAACGACAGTGCAAGTTCGTTCACCGGTTCTCCCGAGGGTTCTAACGTTATAAATCAGCGGCTGCCGAAGGCAGCCCGCTGGATTGACTTGTTAGCTGTTTTTCTTTAATACCAATGTAAATAGCGGCGGATTCAGGCCCGCTGTATTCCTCAAAGTCTGTTTCATATGCTCGCACATAGGGCTGTGTATTTGAAAAATGCTTCCAAACGGCTTTCCAAGCATCAATGATTGCTGCGGGTATCACGCCATTAGCTGGAAATACCAGATATGTTCCAGACTTAATACAAACACTTTCTTCCTGTGCATTGATAGCTTTCGTTCCAGCCGTAACCGTGAATTCGCCGTTTGCATCAGATTCATAGTCTGAATACACGCCATAAATTGGCGTGGTTTGATTGACGTGAGAAGCATAAAACTGACCCCACAGGCTAGGGATCTTTCCGGCAGAACCCATCTCCGCTTTGTTGCTTGTGCGGACACTAGCCCCCCTAACACTGAATTGCAATATGTTCGCTTTTTGCATTACTTTTCTCCAAACTCTTCATGTGCGACCTGGCGACACAGCTAACGCGATGTAGACCGCAAAACCCGGTTGATACACCCCGCTCGTGTCGATACATCTTTGTGTTGAAATCGGTGCAAGCGGCCTGAGTCATGGGGTTTAGGCCAGCCGTTGTATGTGCATGCAGGTAAAAATTTGCAGCCCAAACCCGACATTTAGCTGCTCGCAACGTTCCTCCTGCACCATTTAGCGCAGCAGGCATGAAGCACACAACTATACCCAAATAAATACGAAAAATTAGCTACAAAAAATCTTTGCGCGCTCAATCCACACTAGGCCCCAAACGCACCCGAGCACAAACTGGCGTGCGTGATTGCGGCGAATACGCCACTTATTTGCCGCACTATTTGCGGAGAATGGTGAATCTCAACGCCACCACAACCTAGATTGCACGACACTATCACTTGCAAACGCGACACATTTTGCGACATAATAGAGGCCAATACTGTCGCTCTTGGTGGCCCTAACCCCCCTGACCGCGACAAATTGCCCGAAAAGGCCACCCCATGCCCCGCATCACCCCCACCGACGAATTGCATTTGATCGAATCCATCGTGGCCGCGCACCCCGGCGGGATTGGCATTGCCGAGATTGAACTGACCATGGCGCAGCGCCAGGGCGGGGCGCTGAATCGCCGTACTTTGCAACGCCGCTTGCTCAAACTGATCGATGCGCAGCGGATCGCGTCTGAGGGGCAGAGCATTGCGCTGGTTTACAAGCCGGTGGCGCTGGCTTGGGCGCAGCTTGCGGGCCGGGGCGGTGGTGGGCGTGTCAGTGCCCCTTTGGGCGTGGCCGAGGCGGAACCCGACTTGCCGGTCTCGCCCGCAGGTGCCAGCATCCGTGATCGGGTCCGTCAGCCGCTGATGCATCGCCGCCCGGTGGGTTATCGGCGTGAGTTTTTGGAGGCGTATCAGCCGGGCGTCACGTTTTATTTGCCAGCCGCGCTGCGAAGCCAGTTGCACGAGATGGGCTGCACGCCCGCCCATGAGCGACCCGCAGGCACCTACGCCCGGGGCATCTTGAGCCGTTTGCTGGTGGATTTGTCGTGGGCTTCGTCGCGGTTGGAGGGCAACACCTACAGCCGCTTGGACACGCAAAACCTGATCGAGCACGGGCAGGCCGCGCAGGGCAAGGACGCCATCGAAACGCAGATGATCCTGAACCACAAAGCCGCCATCGAGATGCTGATCGAGGACACCGACGAGGTGGGCTTTGATGCCTTCACGTTCAAAAATCTGCATGCCGTGTTGTCGCAAGACTTGATGCGCGACCCGCAGGCCAGTGGCAGGTTGCGTCGGCGCTTGGTAGAGATTTCGGGCACGGTGTTTCACCCCGCCGCCATGCCCCAGGTGATTGAGGACTGCTTTGAGCTGCTGCTGAGCAAAGCCGCCGCCATTCCCGATCCGTTTGAGCAGGCGTTTTTCCTCATGGTGCAGTTGCCGTATTTGCAACCGTTTGAAGATGTGAACAAACGCGTCTCGCGCATTGGTGCCAACATGCCGCTGATCCAGCACAACCTTTGCCCCTTGTCGTTTATCGACTTGCCCGAGCGGGCTTACATCGAAGGCACTTTGGGCGTGTATGAACTCAACGAGGTCGATTTGTTGCGCGACGTGTTTGTGTGGGCGTATGAGCGTTCCTGCCAGCGTTATCTGGCCATCACCCAAACCATGGTCGAGCCGAACCCGCTCAAAATCAAATACCGCGAAGCGCTGATTCAGGCCGTGCAGGCGGTGGTCAAGGGCCTGCAAGTACCCAGCCTAGAGGTGCTGGCCCCTGTGGTGGCGCGCATGAGTCTGCCCGCAGCCGACCAGGACGCGTTCACCCGCATGCTGGCTGAGGCGCTGGAGCAGTTGCACGAAGGCAGTGTGGCCCGTTACCGGCTGCGTCGCTCTGAATACTTGGCCTGGCAGTTGGCTTGCGCGGGTGAGCTAGGCGACACACCGTAACTTTTTGCTGCGCCACACCGAACTGCAAGTTCATCCGGGTTATCGTTCACCGCCTTTGGCCGTTTCCAACGCACACCATCGGCCACTCAGGAGTTTCCCCTTTCATGCGCCTTCGTCAAATTGTTTTGTTGCTCTTGCTGGCGCTGGCCATCGGTGCCTTTGTCGCGCTGGACCTCGGGCGCTACTTGAGCTTTGAGCAACTCAAAGCCAGCCAGGCCAGTTTTGCGCAGCTGCACGCCGAGCAACCGTTCACGGTGGCGGCGGTGTATTTCCTGACCTATGTGCTGGCGACGGCGCTGTCCATTCCGGGGGCCGTGATCATCACCTTGGCCGGTGGGGCCATTTTTGGCTTGTGGCAGGGTTCGCTGATCGTGTCGTTTGCGTCCACCGTGGGCGCGACCTTGGCGTTTTTGGCCTCGCGCTTTTTGTTGCGCGACTGGGTGGAGGCGCGGTTTGGTCAGCGCCTGGCCGACATCCACTTGGGCGTGGACCGCGAGGGCGGTTTTTACCTCTTCACATTAAGGCTGATCCCGGTCGTGCCGTTCTTCTTGATCAACCTGCTCATGGGCCTGACGCGCATGAAGGTGTGGACGTATTACTGGGTCAGCCAAATCGGCATGCTGGCAGGCACGGCGGTGTATGTGAACGCGGGCACGCAGTTGGCGCAGCTCGAATCGCTGCAAGGCATATTGAGTCCCGCGCTCTTGGTCAGCTTTGTGCTGCTGGGCATCTTCCCGCTGATCACGCGCCGTATCGTGGCTGCGGTGCAAAAGCGCAAGGTCTACGCCCGCTGGGCCGACCAACGCCCCAAGACTTTTGACCGCAACCTGATCGTCATTGGCGGTGGCGCGGGTGGTTTGGTCAGCGCCTACATCGCCGCAGCCGTCAAGGCCAAGGTCACGCTGATCGAAGCGCACAAGATGGGCGGCGACTGCTTGAACTACGGCTGTGTGCCGAGCAAAGCGCTGATCAAAAGTGCCAAGCTGGCCCACCAAATGCGCCACGCGTCGAACTACGGCCTGAGCGATGCAGGTCCGAGCTTCAGCTTCAAAGCGGTGATGCAGCGGGTGCACGACGTGATTGCCGCCATCGAGCCACACGACAGCATCGAGCGTTACACCGGCTTGGGTGTGGAAGTGTTGCAGGGTTACGGCAAGCTGATCAACCCTTGGACGGTGGAGATCGCGCTCAACGGTGGTGGCACCGGGCCGGATGGCACGCCCAAGGTCGTGCGCCTCACCGCCCGCAGCATCGTGATCGCTGCCGGTGCCCGCCCCTTTGTGCCGCCACTGCCTGGCTTGGACGATGTGGGTTACGTGACCAGCGACACCCTGTGGGACGAATTCGCCAAGCTCGATGAAGTGCCCAAACGTTTGGTGGTGCTGGGCGGCGGGCCGATTGGCTGCGAGCTGGCGCAAAGCTTTGCGCGGCTGGGCTCACACGTGACACAAGTGGAAATGGGCGCACGCATCATGGCGCGCGAAGACGTGGAGGTGAGTGAACTCGCCAAAGCCTCGTTAGAGGCCGACGGCGTGCAAGTGTTCACCGGCCACAAGGCGTTGCGCTGCGAACGGGTCAACGGCGAAAAGACCTTGGTGGTGGAACACGCCGGCATTGAGAAGCGCATCGTATTCGATCAGCTGCTGTGCGCCGTGGGCCGTGTGGCGCGTTTGCAAGGGTATGGCCTGGAAGACCTGGGCATTCCCACCCACCGCACCGTGGAAACCAACGAATACCTGCAAACCATCTACCCCAACATTTACGCCGCAGGCGACGTGGCGGGTCCGTTCCAGTTCACCCACACCGCCGCGCACCAAGCCTGGTACGCGGCCGTCAACGCTTTGTTTGGCGAGTGGAAGCTGTTCAAGGCCGACTACTCGGTGATCCCGTGGGCGACCTTCATCGACCCCGAGGTGGCGCGTGTGGGCCTGAACGAGCAAGAAGCCCAAGAGAAAAACATCCCGTATGAAGTGACCCAATACGGCATCGACGATCTGGACCGCGCCATCGCAGACAGCGAAGCGCACGGTTTTGTGAAGGTGCTCACCGTGCCGGGCAAAGACAAGATTTTGGGTGTGACGATCGTGGGCGCACACGCGGCAGATTTGCTGGCCGAGTACGTGCTGGCCATGAAACATGGCCTAGGCCTGACCAAGATCTTGGGCACCATCCACACCTACCCCACGATGGCCGAAGCCAACAAATTCGCCGCGGGCGAATGGAAGCGTGCCCATGCGCCGCATAAGTTGCTGTCTTGGGTCAAGAAGTACCACGATTGGCGGCGCGGATGAACCCGTTTTTTAAACCGGCTAATACCCTGCTGGCGCTGGGTTTGGCCTTTGTTGCCGTGTCTGTTGTGGCGCAAAGCCTCGCGCCTTTGGTGCCTGTCAATGGCTCAACCGCCAGCCCATGGCGATTTGTGGGCTTTCCCAAATCCAAGGCCGATATTCCGGCCACCCGCTTCGAGTTGGCCGATGTGCAAGGCGAGCGGGCGCTCAAGGTCAGCACCCGCGCTTCGTATGGCACTTGGGTGCACGATCTGTCCAATGCCAACCCTGGCCGACTGCAATGGCACTGGCGGTTGGACGAGCCGCTCACGGGCGGCAAAGGCGTGGCCGACATCTTGACCAAAGCCGGAGACGACGCCGCCCTCAAGGTCTGCGTCATGTTTGACCACCCGTTGGACCGCGTGCCATTTGCCCAGCGCACCTTGCTGCGAATTGCCCGCAGCGTGAGTGGCGAAGACCTGCCAGCCGCGACGCTTTGCTATGTATGGGACATCGTGCACCCCTCGGGCCTGCAAGGCGCCAACCCCTACACCCAGCGCGTGCGCTTCATCACCTTGCAAGGCAAAGGCGCGCCCTTGGCCCAGTGGCAAACCGAAACCCGCGACGTGGCCGCCGACTTTGCGAACTTGTTTGCCGAGGAACTGCCTGCAGGGGCAGGTGTTCCCAAAGTGCGTGCGGTGCTGATTGGTGCCGACAGCGACAACACGGGCGCTCAGAGCGTGGGCTGGGTTCGTGGCCTTCAGTGGCAACCCTAGACCGCCATGCCTGTAAAGCGATCTGGCTCAGGTGTGTCCCAAAGCCTGCGACAGGGCTGCGGCTTCTTTGACCAGCACGGCGCCGAACTGGCGCACCTTGTCCTCTTTGAGGCGGGCCCCTGGCCCGAACACGGCGATGGAGCCCGCCACTTGGCCATGGCTGTTGAAGAACGGTGCAGCAATGGCCACGGCCCCTTCAATCAAGGCGTTTTTACTGGTGGCGTAGCCGCGTTTTCGGATTTGTCGCAGCTCTTGTGCAAAGCGGATCGGGTCCAGGCTCAGGCCTTCGGCGTAACGTTCAATCGCCTCAATCGAGGTGTTGGCATGCGCCAGGATGACCTGGCCACTGGCCCCCGAAACAATGCGCTCTTGGTAACCCACACCCCGTTTGAAGCTCAGCGCCTGCGGGCTGGGCAACTCGGCAACGCACAGGCGCATATTGCCTTGCGGCACAAAAAGGGCCACGGTTTCTTGGGTGGCTTCCCACACGCGTTGCATGATGGCTTGACCCACCGCAGAGATGTTCAGGCCCGACGACCACACATGGGTCAACTGGCCGACGGCAGGTCCCAGCCTGAACCTTTGGGGTTCACCCGAAGACACCACAAAACCTGAATGCACCAGCGTTTGCAGCAGTCGGTACAAGGTAGGCCGACTCAAGGGGACGCGTTCGAGCAATTGGGAGGCGCTGAGTTCGTGCTCGTTGACAGAGAACGCTTTCAAAATGTCAAGGGCCCGTTCAACGGCCCGGACGCCATCGCCGCTGCTGGTGCTCATGCCAAAACCCTTCAAAACCTTGTGTGCCGCGTGCGTATCGGTTTGTCCGCCAGGTGGACAACATTATCATTTTACGGACAGCTGCACAGTTGAGCATGACTGTGGCAGTCATTTATTCAAGCCAAGGAGACGTTTTTCATGAACAAGGACATGTCTGAAACATTGACACGGGTAGGCCCCGGCACGCGCATGGGCAACCTGATGCGCCGCTATTGGGTGCCCGCTTTGACCAGCAGTGAAATCGAGCTGCCCGACGGTCCGCAAGTGCGCATCGAGTTGTTGGGCGAAAAGCTGCTGGCGTTTCGCAACACCGATGGCCAAGCCTGCATGATCGGTGAGTTTTGCTCGCACCGGGGTGTCTCGCTGTACTTTGGCCGCAACGAAGAAAACGGCATCCGCTGCGCCTACCACGGCGTCAAGTTTGACGGATTGGGCCAGTGTGTGGAGGTGCCCTCTAACCCCAAGGCCTGTGCGCACATGCACATCAAGGGCTATCCCTGCGTGGAGCGCGGCGGCATTGTCTGGACCTATATGGGGCCACCCGAAAAAATGCCCGAGCCACCCGAACTGGAGTGGTGCACTTTGCCAGACAGCCATGTGTTTGTCTCCAAGCGCCTTCAGTACTCCAGTTACCTGCAGGCCATGGAAGGCGGCATCGACACCGCCCATGTGTCCTATGTGCACCGCTATGAAGTGGACACCGACCCGATGCACAAAGGCGTCAAGGCGCTCGACTACATCAAGGCCGATGGCAATGTGGTGTTTGAAATCGAAAAAACCTCGTATGGCATGAGCTTGTATGGCCGCCGCATGGGCGAGCCCGACAGTTTTTACTGGCGCATCACGCAGTGGTTGTTCCCCTGGTTCACCATGATTCCGCCGTTTGGCCACCACGCCTTGGGCGGCCACGCCTGGGTGCCGGTCAACGACCACGAGTGCTGGGCCTGGAGCATGAACTGGCAACCCAAGCAGCCACTCAGCGCCGAAGAACATGAAGCCATGGCTGCGGGCAAAGGCATCCATGTGGAATACGACGCCCCAGGCAGTTTTGTGCCCAAAGCCAACCGCGACAACGACTACCTGATGGACCGGAAGGCCCAACAGGAAAAGCGTGCTTACAGCGGGGTGTTCGGTTTTTCGGCACAAGACTATTCGCTGCAAGAAAGCATGGGTTCCATTCAGGACCATGCGGCCGAAAAACTGCTGCCCACCGACCGAGCCATCGTCATGGCCCGGCGCATGCTGCACGATGCGGCGGTGGCGCTGGAGCAAGGCATTGAGCCCCCGGCCTTGGACGCCGCAGAGCAACATGTGCGCCCTGCCGGTGTGTTGTTGCCCAAAGGCGATGACCCCATGGTGTGGGCCAAAGCACACCTAGCCAATGGCCTGGACGAGCCGGTGTTTTCGATCTGACCATTTTTCATTGCACACACATACAACAGGAGACAACATGAAAAATTTGAACCGTCGGCAACTGACCGCATTGGCCCTGGCCACTCTGGGCCTGAGTACGGCCATGACAGTGGGTGCACAGGAGTGGGCGCCGACCAAGCCCGTGCGCATCATCGTGCCCATCACCGGCAGCACCAACGATGTGCTGGCGCGCTTGATTGCCCCCAAACTGCAAGAAGTTTTTGGGCAACCTTTTGTGGTCGAAAACAAACCCGGTGCAGGCGGCAACATCGGTGCCGACCTGGTGGCCAAGGCCGCACCCGACGGCCACACCTTGCTGATTGGCTACAACGGCCCCTTGGCCATCAACGTGGGCTTGTTCGACAAAATGCCCTATGACCCGGTCAAGGACCTGGCCCCCATCACCCTGATGGTCAAGGCACCGCAATACCTCGTGGTCAACCCGGCATCGGGCATCACCAGCGTGAAGGATTTTGTGGAAAAGACCAAGGCCAACCCAGCCAAATACTCTTATGGCTCGGTGGCTTTGGGCAGTGCCTCGCACCTGACCATGGAGATGTTCAAGTCGGCTGCGGGGTTTCACATCACGCACATCCCTTACCGGGGTGCCGGACCTGCCGTCAGTGATTTGATCGGCGGCAATATCCAGGCGGGCTTCTTTGTGCCGGGCAATGTGCAGCAATTTGCCAAGGAAGGCCGCCTGAAATTGTTGGCCACCTCAGGCCTCAAGCGTTTTGCCACCACGCCTGACATTCCCACCCTCAGCGAATCGGGCTACCCCGACTTTGAAGCCACCTCGTGGATTGGATTTCTCACCACCGGCGGCACGCCTGCGCCCATCATCGAGCGCTACAACCGCGAGATCGTGAAAATCGTCCGCTCACCCGAGATCACCAAGCGATTGCTGGACATGGAGTTTGAAATTGTGGCCACCACGCCCAACCAGTTCCGTGACTGGATTGGCTCGGAAATCAAGCGCTGGGGCAAAGTGATCAAAGACACCGGTACCAAGGCGGAATGAGCGGAATGGGCCAGCCGCGTTTGCAAGGCCAAGTGGCGCTGATCACCGGCGCGGGTTCGGGCATTGGCGCGGCGACAGCGCGCATTTTTGCCCAAGAAGGCGCTTCGGTCTTTTTGGTGGATGCCGATGCGCAGGGCCTGGAGCGCACGCGCCAGGCCATTGTGCAGGCCACCCCTGAGGCCCGTGTGCTGTGCGCCCAGGCCGATGTGAGCGACCTCTCGCTGGCGCTGGAAGCCGTGGCGCGTTGTGTCAAAGAACTCGGAGGCCTGGACATCCTGGTCAACAACGCCGCCATGCGAAATTATTCGGCTGCAGCCCTGGCGACGGCGGCCGAATGGCATGCGATCGTGGGCGTCAACCTGGTGGGCATCACGAATTACTGCCATGCCGCACTGCCGCACCTGCGCAGCACCGGCCACGGCAGCATCGTCAACGTGTCGTCTTGCTACGCCGTCAAAGGCCGCAAAGGCATGGCCCTGTACGACGCCACCAAGGCGGCACAACTGGCCTTGACACGGTCTCTGGCGTGTGAAGAGGCGGCGCACGGGGTTCGTGTCAACGCGGTGTGCCCCGGCTCAACGCTGACGGATTTCCATGTGGGGCGTGCGCAAAAAATCGGTAAGAGCGTGGAGCAGCTCAAGACCGAACGCAAAGACACATCTTTGCTGGGCCGTTGGGCCACGCCCGAAGAAATTGCCTGGCCCATCTTGTGGATGGCCTCTTCGGAGGGCTCGTTCATCACCGGCAGCACCTTGGTGGTGGATGGCGGCTTGCACATCGTTTGAGGGGAGGGTGCTGGGCCGGAAGGTGGTGCAGCACTGGTGTGATGCATCTGCGGTGCACCCCCCATCGGGCGGTGCAGCGCAGACGCTGCGGTTCAGGATCAGTCGGCAGTCACACCCGCCTTGCGAATCACCGGACCCCATTTGTTGATTTCGGCTTTCAGGTGGTCTTCCAGGCCCTTGGGGGTCATCTTGTCGGCCGATGGAATGTCCGAACTGAGTTCGACCAAGCGTTGCACGATCGAGGGTTCGGCCATGGCGGCGCGCATGGCGGTGTTGATTTGTGTCAGCACAGGGGCGGGTGTGCCTTTGGGCGCGTACATGCCGTGCCAGACTTTCACTTCAAAACCTTTGAGGCCTTGCTCGTCGAGCGTGGGCACATTGGGCAAGGCGGCCAGACGTTTGAGCGTGGTCACACCAAAGACCTTGACACGGCCATCCTTGATCATGGGCACGGTTTGAGTGGTCTGGTCGCACAGAATGTCCACCTGGCCACCCAGCAGGTCGTTCATGGCGGGGCCAGTGCCTTTGTAGGGAATGGTGTTGATGTTGATGCCGATGGCGCTTTTGAACATCAGACCACACAGGTTAGACACCGCGCCCAAACCGGCATCGGCCAGCGACACCTTCTTTTCGTTGGCCTTGATGTAGGCGATCAACTCTTGCAGGTTGTTGGCGGGAATGTCCTTGCGGGCGATCAGGGTCATGGGCACATCCAGCACTTGGCCGATGTACTCAAAGTCGGTCAGAGGGTCAAAGCTGAGTTTTTTGTACAGGGCCGGTGATGTGGACATGCCCATGTGGTGCAAGAAGATCGTGTAGCCGTTGGGGGCCGAACGTGCCACCTTGGTGGCCCCGACAGTGCCGCCAGCGCCGTTGACGTTTTCCACCACCACCGATTGACCCAAGGACTTGCCCATGGGAATGGCCATCATGCGGGCCACCACGTCGGTGGGGCCGCCAGCGGCAAAGGGCACCACCAGCGTGATGGGTTTGTTGGGATAAGGCTGAGCTTGCACAGCAGTGCAGGCCAGGGTCAGGGCGGTCAAAACCAATTTCAATGTCGTTTTCATGTTGTCTCCAAAAGTCAGTTTTAAGAACAAGTGATTAAACGGGGGGCCCGTTCGTCACTTGAGTCGATTCATCAATCGATGGCAGCACCAGATGACTTCACAATTTTGGCCCAACGGGCAATGTCCTCGTTGAGCAAGGTTGAGAATTGCTCTGGGGTGGTTGGGGCGGCCAACTCAACGCCTTGCTGTTCCAGCTTGTCGCGCAAGTCTTTGGCCGCCAAGGTTTTGCCCATGGCTTCACCCAATTTGGCCGAGACCTCGGCAGGCACGCCAGCGGGACTGAACACGCCGATCCACAAGGTGCCGGCATAACCGGAGACGGTTTCAGCCAAGGCGGGCACATCGGGCAGGGCAGGCGAACGCTTGGGACTGCTCACCGCCAGGGCTTTGAGCTTGCCAGCCTTGATGTGGCTGAGCGAGGCTGGCAAGCTGGCAAACACAAAAGGCAATTGACCCCCCAGCACGTCGTTCATGGCCGGAGCCACACCTTTGTAGGGCACATGCTGCAACTGGATGCCCGCCATGCTGTTGAGCATTTCACCCAGCAGGTGGTTGAGCGTGCCGTTGCCTGCAGACGCGTACTGCAGCTGACCGGGTTTGGCTTTGGCTGCAGCGATCAAGTCTTGCACCGATTGGCCGGTAAAGCCAGGATGGGCCAGCAAAACGTTGGGCACCGCGCCGATCAAGGCCACAGGCTTGAAGTCTTTCACCGGGTCAAAGCCCGGGTTCTTGTACAGGGCCGGGTTGATGGCCTGGCTGCTGCTGATGGTCATGAGCAAGGTGTAGCCGTCTTTGGGGGCTTTGGCCGCAAACTGGGTGCCAATGTTGCCGCCCGCGCCGGGTCGGTTTTCGACGGCCACGGGTGAGCCCAACACCTCCGAGAGTTTTTGGCTGACCAGACGACCGACAATGTCGTTGGTGCCGCCTGCCGCTTGGGGCACCACCATCAGGATGGGGCGTTGAGGATAGGCCGATTGGGCTTGCGCCAGTTGTGCACCGGTCAGCATGCACAATGCGGCCAAGATGGCCACGCTCAACATGGGGCGTCGACGCCAGGCGGGGCGGGAAAAATGGTCAGAATTGAATGACAACATGGGGCAATCCTTTCAATGAGATGACGCATGTTCTGTGATTTGCTGGGCTTGGGCTGGCGTGCAGGCGACACCCGATCCTTGGCAGCAAGTCTCCTAGGTGCCTGAAACCCGGGTCTGTCCTCTGTGCGAAAAAGAGGGCGCGCGCTAAGCTCAAAGTTGGCAATCGCAATCACCCACCCACCCAGCATGATCAACAAATTTGTTTCTTCGGTCAGCGAAGCGCTGGCCGACACCCGGGATGGTGCCACCGTCATGATTGGCGGATTTGGCACGGCCGGTATTCCCGATGAGCTCATCGCGGGCCTTCTGGCGCAAGGTGCGCGTGACCTGACGCTGGTCAACAACAACGCGGGCAACGCCGAACAGGGCTTGGCCGCTTTGCTCAAAGCAGGTCGGGTGCGCAAGATCATTTGCAGCTTCCCCCGGCAAACCGACTCTTATGTGTTCGATGGCCTGTACCGCTCAGGCCAGCTGGAGTTGGAGCTCGTTCCCCAGGGCAATTTGGCCGAGCGCATCCGGGCCGCAGGCGCGGGCATTGGCGGCTTTTTCACGCCCACCGGCTACGGCACCGAGTTGGCCAAACACGCCGATGGCTCGCTCAAGGAAACCCGTGAAATCGATGGCCGCATGTACGTGTACGAAACACCCATCCACGCCGATCTGGCCCTCATCAAAGCCGAGCGTGGCGACCGCTGGGGTAACCTGACGTACCGCAAGGCGGCGCGCAACTTCGGCCCCATCATGGCCATGGCGGCGCGCAAAACCGTGGCCACGGTGCACGAGCAAATGGCCTTGGGCGAGTTGGACCCCGAGACCGTGGTCACGCCCGGCATTTTTGTTCAAGCGGTGGTCAAGATCGACCGTGTGGCCACACAGGCCGGAGGCATCAAGGCATGAGCTACACCCGACGCAGCAAAGACGAATTGGCCGCCCGCGTGGCGCAAGACATACCCGAGGGCGCCACGGTGAACTTGGGCATTGGCCAGCCCACATTGGTGGCCAACCACATACCGTCCACACGCGAAGTGCTCTTGCACAGCGAAAACGGCATCCTGGGCATGGGCCCGGCACCGGCCAAAGGGGAGGAAGATTACGACCTGATCAACGCCGGCAAACAACCCGTGACGCTGTTGCCGGGTGGTGCATATTTTCACCACGCCGACAGCTTCGCCATGATGCGTGGCGGGCACCTGGACATCTGTGTCTTGGGTGCGTTTCAGGTCAGCGCCACGGGTGATCTGGCCAACTGGCACACCGGCGAGCCCGAAGCCATTCCCGCAGTGGGTGGGGCCATGGACCTGGCCATCGGTGCCAAGCAAACCTGGGTGATGATGGACTTGTTGACCAAGCAAGGCCAAAGCAAACTGGTGCAGGCTTGCACTTATCCCTTGACTGGCATTGGCTGCGTCAAACGGGTTTACACCGACTTGGCCACATTGGCTTGTACGCCGCAAGGGCTGGTGGTCATTGACACCGTGGACGGCTTGAGCTTGCAAGCCCTTTCAGAGTTGATCGGGCTGCCTTTGTCATCTTGAAGTGACCCTGTTTCATCGCAGCGGAGACAACATCTCAAACGAAAAACTGGCATTTTTCACGGTCACTTTGACCGCACGCACATCCGATGCCCCGGGCACGATCAAGCGTGTGACGTTTTTCAGTGGTTTTTTGTCCAATAGAAAAGGCTGGTCCAATTTGAACTGATGGCTGTCACCGTGCACCACCAAGACCGGTTTGCCCCAGCTGTTGGCCATGGGCAGCAGCGTTTGGCCAATGCTGTTGCGAAATCCTGACCAGCTTGGAAAATCATCCCAGAGTGTCTTGTTTTCCAAAACGTCGGCTTGGAAAGCAAACACCACGGCTGAAGCTTGTTGAAGTCGCGCTTGCTCGAATGTGGCATGGATCCAAGCCACATTGGCCGCATCGCGTTCAAAAAACTCTCGGTTTGCAGCGATGTCACGGCTTTCCAGATTGTTGTTGCTGCCCACGATGTGCAGCGTGGCAAACAGCACCCCTTGGTGCAACCAGCGCACGTTTTCTACATACCGGCCGAAAGTGGGCGCGACCTTCGACTGGTTTTGCACGGGCATGGGCTTGGCACCCAAGGATAAGCCGGGTGTGAAAAAACGTTGCCGCAATACAGCCAGACGCTCCAAGGGGTCAAACGAACCATTGTTACTTCTGTGGCAGTCGGTCCACTCATTGTCACCCGGGGTGTAGACCACGGCACCTGAAAACCTCTGAAAGTGATCCAGTTGGTTGGCAAATTCCTCATCGCTGCACAGCGTCGAGCCCGACTTGAAATCGCCCACATGGACAGAAAAAGCTGGTCCTTCTTGGTTGATGCGATCAATCAACGACCTGTAGGGGCCATAGGCCTTGGATGCCGATCCGTAGGGCAAGTCTCCCAGCGCTACGAAGGAAAAAGCTTGCTGAGCGTGTGCTGTTGTGACCATCCAAAACAGGCTCAACCAGATGAGATGCCGCCGCACCCATTGGCCTTTGTGAATGGTTGGCGTCACGCTCTGAGCGTGGGTGTTGTGCATGAATTTCTGGCGTTTTCGTTTTGACACGGGTGGGTTCAAGCTTCAGGGCATGCCCATGGCCTCAACCGGCACCATCTGCAATTCCTCGCTGGTGGTCACCCATTGGCCGTCGCGGTAGAGCAAGGGCTGTGCAGAGTCGTCGTAGCGGCCCGAAATGACTTCACCGATCATCAGACAGTGTGTGCTTTCCTGAATTTGGCGGATCAAGCGGCATTCAAGGCTCATGACGGCGCTGCGCAGGCAGGGAGAGCCTGATTCAAAGCTTGCCCATTGCGGGGCCTCAAAGCGTTCGTCACCAAAAACCTGGGCTTGGCCTGCAAAGATTTTGGCCATGTCGATGTGCGCAACCGAGAGGGTGTTGACGCTGAACACTTGCTTGTCTGCCATTTGCGTGTAGGTGAAAGCGCTGCGGTTGATGGCGCAGACCACCGTGGGCGGCTCCACCCCCAAAGACATGAAGGCCGAAACCGTCATGCCCGTGCGGTGGGGGGCCTTGCCGGTGGCGATGATGTTCACCGCCGCCGGGTGCAAACGCATCAACTGCCTGAAGGCTTGAGGGGTCATGCCGTGGCCGTTTCCAGGGGCGCGTCCACGTTGATGGCCGAGCCCAGGCCCAGCGCCTGGTTGACACGGGGCATGACTTCGTTGGCCATCAGCTCCATGGAGCGGCGTCCCAACTGGGGGTCGACCAAGTCCATGCCCGCGTACACGATTTCGCCAAAGGGGCCAGCCTTCTCACGCAAAGCCAGAATCTTGTCGGTCACTTCGTTCACGGTTCCGGTGATCACCAACTCATCGAGCAGGCGGTCCAGCGTGACATGGCTGTCGTCTTCGTCCGCGTGTTTTTTGAAGATGACGTGCCGCTTGGACATCATCATCTTGGTCAGCATTTGGCGGTAGTAATAACGGTAAGGGCTGTTGGCGTCGGCGCGGCCATAGCGGTTGGCCGTCGCGCTATCGTCGCTCACGAAAATGGTGCGAGCCACGCGCCAGTCGGCCGGGTTGGCCATTTCGTTGACGGAGGTTTTGCCTTCGCAGTAATTGTCCCAATGGCTGGCCAACCAATGGTCCATCAAGAAGTTGGCCGACATGGGGTGAAAGTCGCGCTTGCCCATGGCGATCACGCCTTTGGAGTGGGGCGCCACCACCGTGCCGACAATTTCTGGCCGGGGACCTTGGAAAGGCTTCATCAAGTAACCCCGACCGATCGAGGGGACAGAGGTGACCTGTGTGCTGACCTTGAAGCGGTTGTCCGGAAAATCAATGTTGTAAGGCGGCTCGCGCTCCCAGATGGCCAGGATCACATCAATGGCCTCGGCAAACATCTTGTTGCGGTCCTGGTCGAGGATGCCCAAGGCTTCGGCGTCCGATGCCAAGGCTCCGGGGCTGATGCCGAAGATGAAGCGGCCCTTGGCCAGGTGGTCAAACATGGCCGCCTGCGAGGCCAGCAGTGTGGGGTGCGAGTGCGACAAATTGGAGGTGCCGCTGCCCAGCTTGATGGTTTTGGTTTCCGGGATCAGGGTGGCCAGAAACAACAGGCTGTTGGTCACGTTCTCGGCTTTGTCGGTGAGGTGCTCACCCACAAACGCGTCGTAAAACCCCAGCTTGTCGGCCAGGATGATGGTCTGCCGATCCTCATGCAAAGTTTCGGTGGTGTCCCGCTCGAAGGGGTGCAGGGGCATGGTGAAGTAGCCAAGGCGCATGACGAATCCGGTAGGGTGATGGGATGAAAGCCGACTCACTCAGGCTTGATGCCTGCGTCCTTGATGACCTGAGCCCAGCGGGTGATTTCACTTTGAATGAAGCGAGGATATTCGGCCTTGGATACCTTGGAAGGCTCCAAGCCCAATTGCGCCAAACGCGCCAGAAATGCATCATCTTTCAGGGCGGAGCTGATGGCCCCGTCCAGTCTGCGCACCACGTCGGGCGGGGTGCCCGCAGGTGCAGCCAGACCCAGGAAGAAGCCCAGCTCATAGCCGGGATAAGTCTCGCCAATGGCGGGCACATTGGGCCAAGGCTTGAAGCGTGTGGCTCCAGTCACGCCAATCGCGGTGGCTTTGGGGTTGTCGATGTGGGCCATGGCAGGCAGGTATTCCAGAAACAGCACCTGCAACTGGCCGCCGTAGAAGTCTTGCAGGGCCGAGCCGATGCTTTTGTAAGGGATGCCGGTCATGGGCGCGCCGGTTTTGACCTTGAACATTTCGGCGGTCATTTGCGAAGCCGAGTTGTAGTGGCCAAAAAACACCTTGCCCGGGTTGGCTTTGGCATAGGCCGTCAGGTCGGCTGCGGTGCGGATGCCCGAGTCCTTGCTGACCATGGCCACCGAGGCGGCGGTGCCAAATTGACCCAGGTGTTCAAAATCCTTGATCGGTTCATAAGGCACTTTTTTGTACAGGCTCAGGTTGGCTGCCAGCGTGGTGTTGGTGGTCAACAGCAGGGTGTAACCGTCGGCGGGGGCGTTTTTGACCGCTTCGGTGCCCAAAATGCCGTTGGCACCGGCCCTGTTTTCAACGACCACGCTTTGCTTGAATTGCGCCTCCAGGTACTGTCCAAAGGCGCGAGCCGTGATGTCGCCCGAACCACCGGGTCCGAAGGGCACCACGATCTTGATCGGCTTGTTGGGAAAGCCCTGAGCTTGGACCACGCCCAGGCACAAAGCCAAGGGGGCCAGCACACTCCATTTGAGAAATCGGACAAGCTTTTGCATTCACAGTCTCCATCGTTGGTTATCGTGGCGAGATTCTAGGAGGGCCGTGTGAATTGACCAAGCTCAAAATTCCAACTGGTGGAATTGCGGACCTGTGCCTTGGATGCGTCTGCTGCGTTATGTGCAAGGGTGAAGCCGCTCGTATTCAGAATGCGATGCGCGGGCTTTGTGGGTCCTTGATGGCGGTGCGCCAGGTTTCAGCCTGAGTGGGGTTCATGCGGGCCAACTCGTATTGCGCCGACATGATGTCGGCCTCATGGGCCAAGGTGGCCGCCAGGTCGCTGAGGTAACTGCCCGTCATGCGATCGAGCGTGGACACGGCGCACAAGGAGGCAATCGGGTAGTGACGCCGGTCAAAAACGGGCACGGCAATGCCCGATATGCCGCGTCCGGAACGCGTTTTGGTCAGGGCGTAGCCGTTTTTGCGTGTCTTCTGAATGCCACTGGCCATTTTGCTGAAGGCCTTGTCTTGGCCGCTGCGCAGGCGGTGGAAGGCCAGGATGTCGGCGATCTCGTTGTCGGGCAAAAATGACAGGATGGCCAGACTGAAAGAGCCAATGCCCATGGGCCAGCGGTTGTGCACCTGCAGGATTTCGGCGTTTTGCGGCAGGTGGCCCTGACGCTTGTCTAGGCACACGGCATCGTAGCCACAGCGTATGCCCAGGTACACCGTTTCTCCCGTGGCCTGCGCCAAACGTTCAAACGATGGCTGGGCAATGCTTTTGATGTCGTGCACGTCCAGCACCGACATGCCCAAGGCATATACCTCCGGGCCGAGCCGGTAGTGGCGTGTGCCCCAGGGGCGCTCAACCAAGTGCTCATCGAGCATGGCCGACAGGATGCGGTGCACGGTGGCCTTGGGCAATTGGGTCAGGGTGCTGATTTGCATGAGTGCTGCGCCCTGCGAGCCGAAAGTCGACAAGGTTCGCAGCAGCAAGGCGGCGCGCGCGATGCTTTGCGCGCCGTCGTTTTTCGGGGAAGGGTTCATGGCTTGAAAGGGCTCAACCGCGGAGCGCCAGGGTGTCATCGATGGGTAAAAAGACAAAGTATTCCATGATTCGGAATATTGAATCGCCAAGCCCTGTTGCGTGCGTCAAAGCGGGATCACCCGATTGCCAAGCCAAAAACCGGCACGCATACTGGTTTTTGTTGTACAGCATGGGGTGCTTAACAGCCCCCTGAAACACCGAATCCACCACGAGACAACTGAAAGGGGTCATTTCAATGACAGCATCCAAGCGCAAACTCCTGGCCTGGTTGGGCTGCGGCCTGTTGGTCAGCGCCAATATTGCTTCAGCTCAGGCTCAAACCTACCCGCAGCGTCCCATCAAGGCCATCGTGCCTTATGCCGCGGGCGGTTTTTCAGACCAAGCCAGCCGCATCATTGCCGAGGCCATGTCGCGCAATCTTGGCCAAAACATCGTCATCGAAAACCGTGCGGGCGGTGGTGGCCGAATTGGCAGCGAGGCCGTCACCAAAATGGCCCCCGACGGTTACCAGTTGCTGATGACCACCAACGGCACCAAGACCTACATGGCGGTGGTGGAAAAGTCTCTGTCGTATGACCCGGTGAATGACTTCACACCGATTTCGTTGGTGGGCAAATACGGTTTGCTGATGGTGGTCAACCCGACCGTGCCCGCCAAAACTTTGCCCGAATTCCTGGCTTATGCCCGCGACCCGAAAAACAAGGGCAAGATCAACTACGCCACCTCGGGCATGGGCAGTGGTTTGCACTTCGCAGGCGAGTTGTTCAATGCCATGGGCAAAGTGGACATGGTGCATGTGCCCTACAAAGGCTCTGGCCCTGGCATGCAGGATGTGCTGGCGGGGGTGTGCCAGGTGATTTTTGATGGGGCAGCCAAACCGCAAATCGATGCGGGCAAAGTCCGTCTGCTGGGCACCACCAGCTCGGTGCGTGACCCGCGTTACCCGGACGTCCCTACGCTCAGCGAAGGCGGCCTGACGGGTTACGACCTGACCTATTGGGTGGGCCTGTTTGCCCCCAAAGGCTTGCCAGCCGACATCCAGGCACGTTTGAATGCCTCGGTCAAAACCGCATTGGCCGACCCGGATGTGCAGCGCAAACTCAACGGCATGGGCATGAGCCTGGTGGGCAGCACGCCCGAGCAAATGGTGCAAGAAATCCGCACCGAAACCGCCAAGTTGCGCCAAATTGCCGCTTCGATTCCCGGTGGAGTGAACTGATGAGTTTTGAGATGAACAACGGGGTGTTGCGCCCCCAAGACCGCCTGCCTTTTTCGGCCATCGTGGACAGGCCGCCACTGCGCTTGCCCGAAGGCGTGCGGCTGGTGGTCTGGCCGGTGGTCAACATCGAAGAGTGGGACATCTCGCGACCCATGCCGCGCATGGTGTCGCCGCCGCCCGGCGGGCAAGCCCCGTTGCCCGATGTGCCCAACTGGACCTGGCATGAATACGGCATGCGGGTGGGGGTCTGGCGCCTCATGGACGCGTTCAAAAATGCAGGTATCAGACCGACCCTGTCCATCAATGCCAAAGTCTGCGAAACACGCCCGCGCGTGACGCAAGCCGCACTGGATGCGGGTTGGGAATTCATGGCGCATTGCTACGAACAAATCCCGATTCAAAAAATCCCGGACGAGCGGGCCATGATGCAGCAGACGCTGGACGTGCTGACCCGCTGTACAGGACAGCGGCCACAAGGCTGGTTGGGCCCGGGCCGCAGCCAGACGCTGGAGACGCCCGATCTCATCAAAGAGCTGGGCATGTCCTGGTTTGGCGACTGGGTGCTCGACGACCAGCCGCAATACGTGCACACGAAACATGGACCGCTGGTCTCGGTGCCCTACACCATCGAGCTCAACGACATCAACATCATGCTCACCTCGCACGAGCGCTCGGATGCGATGCTGCTGCGCACCCAAGATGCGTTTGAGCGGCTGTACGCCGAGTCTGCCGACAGCGCCCGCATCATGGCGTTTGGGGTGCACCCCTACATTTCGGGCGCTGCGCACCGCATCCGCTATTTTGAAATGATGTTGGAATTTTTGGCCAAGCAGCCCGGTGTGGTGTTCTGGAACGGCTCTGAAATCAGCCAATGGTTTCAGCAAGCCAGCCCACTGCCAGCGCCTTGAGGCATGCGCTTATTGATCCGGCCCGATGAAGTTTGCATGAACGTTTTGATTTGTGGGAGCGGCGCCCTCGCCGCGATGGCGCCTTGCAGACCACGACCCATCGCTCCGAGGGCGGGGCTCCCACACGGATTGCATCGCTGATCGCTATGCCAAGAAAAGCCATTCACTTCAAACTTGACAGGGGCGGATCTGTACAGACACCCTTGAACCCGTCCGCTGACGTGCACGCCGACACGCCCTTGCATGCCTTGTCACTGGCGCAAGCCAGTGCGCTGATTCGTCACCAGCAGATTACGCCGGTGCAGCTGGTGCAGGCCTACATCGACCGCATTGAGCGACTCGATGGGCAAGTGAACGCCTTGGTCACGCCCACGCTCGATGCCGCCATGCAAGCGGCACACCAAGCCACCCGCGAGATCGCACAAGGCCAGTACCGGGGTCCTTTGCATGGCATTCCCATGGCGCACAAGGATGTGTACCTCACGCAAGGCGTGCGCACCACCGCGCACTCGCGGCATTTGCACGACTGGGTGCCCACGGTCAGCGCCACGCTGGTGACGGGCCTGGAGCGTTTGGGTGTGATCAGCTTGGGCAAAACGGCTTGCCATGAATTTGCCTTTGGCTCGCCCTCAGAAGATGACTTGTTCCCGCCTGCGCGCAACCCTTGGCATCTGGCGCACATGCCCGGCAGTTCCAGCAGCGGCTCAGGCGCAGCCGTGGCGGCAGGTTTGTGCCTGGCGGCCACAGGCACCGACACCGGCGGCTCGATACGCCACCCGGCGGCGGCTTGTGGTGTGGTGGGCTTCAAACCCACGCGCCTTGCTTACCCCCTGTCGGGCGTGATCGCCTTGGCCCCCAGCCTGGATGTGGCCGGATTTTTGACGCGCAACGCGCTGGACCAGGCCTTGATCTGGGACGCCTGGCATGGCAGCGATGTGGCCACCGCGTGCACTGCCGACGTGCAGCGTTCGGTTCTTCGGGGGCTGCGCATTGGTGTGCCTGCGGGGCTGTGGCACAACGCTGAGAATGGGCAGGCCACGCACGACCCGCAAATCCAAGCCTGCTTTGACGAGACACTGCAAAAACTGCAAGCCGAAGGTGCGCAGGTGGTCACTGTAGATTTGCCACCACAGCCCGCTGTGGTGCAGGCGGCCAACACCCTGATTGCTTACGAGGCGTTTCAACAACTGCAGCACATTTGGCGTGACCACCCCGACCAGCTGGGACAAGGCTTGCGCCAGAAACTGGCGGGTGCAGCGCAACTGAGTTTGAACGACTATCACGCGGCCCGCGTGCAGGCCGATGTGTGGCAACAGCAGGTCAGCGCTTT
Organism: Comamonadaceae bacterium; assembly: GCA_027486555.1. Classification (GTDB taxonomy): domain Bacteria; phylum Pseudomonadota; class Gammaproteobacteria; order Burkholderiales; family Burkholderiaceae_C; genus Limnohabitans_A. The sequence continues at coordinate 32,573 of JAIXOX010000039.1, read as the reverse complement.
GCTGGCAGAGCAGGTGGACATGCTGATGTGGCCAGGCCGCGAAGCCTTGCCCGAAACCTTGCAAGCCCTGATGGCCAACCCCACCGGTCAGCGCAGCGCCTGCAACCGCTTGTTCAGCCTGACAGGACATCCCGCCTTGACCTGCCCCATGGGCGTGTCCACCCAAGGCTTGCCCATGGCTTTGCAGATCGGCGCGGCCTTGCACGGCGAGGGCCATTTGCTGCAGGTGGCCCATGCGCTGGCATCGGCCATCGGCTGGCGCTTGCCCGTGCTGCTGGATTGAGCCATGGACTTTGTGAACAACGAAGGCGTGCGCCTACATTACGAAATTTTGGGCGAGCAAGGCCCCTGGTTGGCACTGGTGTCGGGCGGTCGGCGCAGCGGTGCCGAATTTTTGCCTTTGGCGCGCCGCATCGCGGCCCGTGGATTTCGGGTGGTGCTGCACGACCGTCGCAACACCGGGGCTTCGCAGGTCTTGATCGAAGGTGAGCGCGGCGAAGAAGACATCTGGGCCGACGATTGGGTGCAGCTGATGCAGCACCTGAACGCGGTGCCCGCGTTTTTTGGCGGTGGCTCTTCAGGCGCGCGGCTGGCCTTGTTGACCAGCTTGCGTCACCCCGAGGTGGTGCGTGGCTTGCTGCTGCTGCGCATCACGGGCGGCGCTTTCACGGCGGGCCGCTTGCCCGAGAACTATTACGGCCAGTTCATCCGCGCGGCCGAGCAAGGCGGCATGGCTGCGGTGTGTGCCACGCCTTTTTACCAAGAACTCATCGGAACCGATGCCACAAACCGCGACCGACTGATGGCCATGGACCCCCAGCAATACGTTGTCGTCATGCGCCACTGGCTTCAGATTTTTTTGCAAGGCCCGCGAGAACCGGTGCTGGGCATGACGACCGAGGCGCTGCAGGCCATCCGTGTCCCCACTTGGGTGGTGCCCGGCAACGACAAAACCCATGTGTCTCTCCACGGGCATGAAGCGGCGGCCCTGATCCCCGGCTGCGAATTGTTCGAGTTGCCGTTGGCGGACGAAGACGTGCCCGCTTTGCCGTTTTCGGCTTGGGCCCCGCACGAAGAAACCCTGGCGACAGCCATGACCGATTTCATGCGTCGCGTGGGCCATGATGCCCACTGAACCTATTTTCCTAGGAGCCCATTGAATGTCCACCCCGATCAACCCGTCCATTCGCCGCGTCGTCACCGGTCACGACGACCAAGGCAAAGCCATCGTCGAGATTGACGAAGTCTGCAGCCACTACCGCCAAGGCCGCCCCAATGGCTTTGTGTGCAATGTGTGGACCACCGACACGAGTCCTGCCAACAACAACGGCCATGGGGACGCGGGCCGGCGTGAGGGCAAATTTTCGGTCATTGAAAATGGCACCGTGTTCCGTATTCTCGACTTCCATCCGGGGGTGCAGCAGCGCGTGCACCGCACCGACTCGGTGGATTACATCGTGGTCATGTCCGGCGAAATCGACATGGAGCTGGAGTCCGGCGAGGAAGTGCACCTGAAGGCTGGCGACGTCATGGTGCAGCGCGGCACGGTGCACAACTGGATCAACCGGGGCACTGAAACCTGCGTCATGGCCGTGGTGCTGGTGCACGCACACCCGGTGGAGGCCGGGGGGCAAACGCTCAACGCGTTTGGTTGAGCGTGCTCGAAAATGCCTTGGCAGTTTTGGCCTCATGACTTGAGCCTGTCAACCAACTTGGTAGATGGCTCTTTTCGGACTTGATTCGGAATCCACGCCCGCAAAGGAGATGGACCCCGGGTCTTCGCCCGGGGTGACAAAGATGGGGTCTTCGCCCGGGGTGACAAAGGCGGGGTTTTCGTCGGGGTAACAAGGCCTTGTCATCCCGGGCTTGACCCGGGATCCATGTCTTTCAGGTCTTTGATCACGCCAGCGTTCAGACCCTCATTGAGGGAAAGGCGCAATGCCCGGTGTGGCGTTGTCCGGCAGTTCGCGGCGCGTGGTGTTCATCACCATGGCCAGCAAGCTGTAGTAGCCGCAGTGTGCCGTCATGTCGATGACGCCCTGGTCGCCAAACATCTGTTGTGCAGCCGCCCAGGTCACGTCGCTCACCGACTGGTTGTGCAGCAGCTCTTGCAAAAAGTCGTACACCACGGTTTCTTCGGCCGTCATGTTCGGCGGGCGACGGCCTTCGGCAATCGCGTTGCAAGTTTCTTCGCTCACACCGGCTTTCATGGCGATGGGTTTGTGGATGTGCCACTCCACCGGCTGTGACCAGTGGCGCGCCACCACCAGCACGGCAAATTCCGAGTTGTGCAAACCCACGGTGTTATCGTAGCGCAGGTATTCACCCACTTTTTGCAAGCGGCGCATCAGCTCGGGGCTGCGCATCAAAGGCACAAAGGGGCCAGAGAGTTTGCCGCGTGGCCCGCTGACCAGTTCGTCCACCGCCGCACGTTGGGCGTCGGTCATTTGTTCACGCGGGATTTCGGGCAGGCGGTCGGTTTTGATGGGGTTCATTGGGGGACTCTTGGCAACAGTTTAAAAAGCAAACCTCAATTTATCACCCGCACAGGCCCGCATCAGTCGTGTGCGGGATACCCCGGTGGTGCAACAGCCGCACCCTGAATCTGGTGGCGCACAAAGGCCTCGGCCACCCAGCCTGAGCGCTTGGCTTCTTCCACAAATGCGTTCAGGCATTGGCGCGCTTGCTCGCTGCGCTGCGCGGGCATGCCCATGGCCTGGTGGATGACCATGAAGCGGCCAGGCAGCAGGCGCACGCCGCCCAAGCGCTGCGCATCGGCCTGCAGTTGTTGCTTCACGCCTGCGGCCACTTCGAGCTGCTGCGCCATGAACACATCGACCACGGCGGGCGAGCTGGGCGCACGCACGATGGGGGCATTTTTCAGGTGACGGGTCAAAAACAAGTCGTAGGCGCTGCCCGCGCCCACCGTCACGCGGTGGCTGGCTTGGTCGACTTCGTCGTTGCTTTGCAGCGGCGAATCGTTGCGCACCATGTAGGCCCCTTCGATTTGCACATAAGGCGGTGAAAAATGCAGGCCCTCGCCGCGCACCGGGTCGATGGCAAAAAAGCCGATGTCGGCCTCGTCGGCGCGCACGCACTGCACCGAGTCGTCGGCCTTTTTGAACATCCGCCATTCAATGCCCAGGCCCAGCTGCTGGGCCAATGAACGCGACAGATCGGCTGAGATGCCGGAAGGTTCACCCGTTGCATCGAGACCCGCGAGCACCGGGTTGCCGAGGTTGATGGCCACACGCAAAATGCCCTGAGGTGCGATGAGGGAGGCCAAGGTGGGGGACTGCAAGGGTTGTTGTGGTGTGGTCATGGTGAGTTGTCTCCTTGTCAGGGCAAGTGTTTGTGGTTGGGATTGGGTCGTTTTAAGCCAGAACCTTCAGCACGTCGCTCAAGTCGCGGCCTGTGTGATGCGGCGAGGGGCCAATGGCCTCGGGCGGTAAGCCCTGGCGGTTCACCCACAATGTGGTGAAGCCAAACCAAGTGGCACCCAGCGCATCCCAGGCGTTGCTGGAGACAAACAAGACTTCAGCAGGGGCAAGCTCAAAATGGTCCAGCACCAGTTGGTAGCTGGTGGGTGTGGTTTTGAACTGGCGCACGCTGTCCACCGACAGCACGGCGTCCAGACACCCCAACATGTCCGCACTGCGCACCGCCGACTGCAGCATTTCGGGGCTGCCGTTCGACAAAATCGCCGTGGCGATGCCCCGTTGGCGCAAGGCTTGCAATACACCCAGGTTTTCCGGGAAGGGGGTGAGTTCGGCGTATTGCGCCATCAGGGCGTCTTCATTCTCGGGTGTGTGCACCAAGCCCAAGCGGGCCAAGGCATAACGCAGCGCCGCGCGTGTGATGTCCCAAAACGATTGGTAGTGCCGACTGCCCTGTGGATCGGGGTCACTCAGCGAAATCAGGCGGGTGTACTCAATCTGCTTGTCACGCCACAAAACCGACAGCGCTGCGCCTTGGCTGGGGTAAAGCCGCTCGGCCAATGCGCCGATCGAGTACACATCAAACAGTGTGCCGTAGGCGTCGAACACCACAAGTTGAATGGCCATGGTTTAAGCGCCTCCTAGGCAAGTGTGCAGGACAAATTTTTCAAAACAGTAAATGGTCATCATAAAAAATTCAAAGATGGACGGTCATTGTCCTGGATGTGCATGGTGTGTGGCGCGACCTGCCAGAATGAAGCGAACTCTTGAACGAAAGCCAACATGCAGCCCTACGACTTTGACTTTTTTGTGATCGGTGGCGGCTCGGGCGGTGTGCGCGCCTCTCGAGTCGCCGCCAGCTTGGGTGCCAAGGTCGGTATTGCCGAGGGCTTTCGCTACGGCGGCACTTGCGTGATTCGGGGTTGTGTGCCCAAAAAGCTCTTGGTGCAGGCCTCGCATTACGCCGAAGACCTGGAAGACGCGGCCGGTTTTGGCTGGACCGTGCCCCCGGCCTCGTTCGATTGGCCCCGCCTGGTGGCGGCCAAGGAGCAGGAGATCACGCGGCTGAGCGGCATCTATCAAAACTTGTTGAAGAACTCGGGGGTGCAACTGTTTGAGGGCCATGCCCGTTTTGAAGACCCGCACACCCTCAGCGTCCATGGCCAGCGCATCACGGCGCGCCATGTCTTGATCGCCACCGGCGGCACGCCTGCGCTGCCCGACATTCCGGGCATTGAACACGCCATCACCTCCAACGAGGCCTTTGATTTGCCCACCTTGCCACGGCGTGTGCTGGTGATGGGGGGCGGTTACATCGCGGTGGAATTTGCGGGCATTTTTAATGGCTTGGGCTCAGAGGTCACCCTGATCCACCGGGGCGCACATTTGTTGCGCGGCTTTGATGGCGCGGTGGCGCAGCACCTGCAAGAAGAAATGGCGCGCAAGGGCATTCGCATCCTTACCGAAACCCAAGCCACGGCACTTGAGCGCCAGACCGATGGCGCTGTGGCTGTGCAATTGACCGGAACCCTGACAGGCATTGAGCACTTCGACACCGTGATGTACGCCACCGGCCGCACGCCACAAACCGAAGGTCTGAATTTGGTTGCAGCCGGCTTGAGTGTTGCCCCAGGCCGGGGTGTGCAGGTGGATGAGTTTGGGCAAAGTGCGGTGCCGCACATTCACGCCGTGGGCGATGTGACCGAAGGCATTGCCTTGACCCCGGTGGCTTTGGCGCAAGGCGGTGCGGTGGCGCGCAGCCTGTTCGGGCCAAAGCGCCAGGCGGCGCATTTGGGCCATGTGGCTTCGGCTGTTTTCAGCCAGCCGCCCATCGGCACGGTGGGTTTGGGCGAAGAAGCGGCCTTGGCCCAATACGGCGAGATCGATGTCTATGAATCGCGCTTCAAGCCCATGCGCCACACGCTGTCGGGTCGTCCTGAAAAAACCTTGATGAAGCTGGTGGTCGACACCGCCAGCCAACGCGTGTTGGGCGCACACATGGTGGGGCCAGACGCGCCCGAGATCGTGCAAGGCCTGGCGTTGGCGCTGAACCTGGGCGCGACCAAGGCTGACTTTGACGCCACCATCGGCATCCACCCCACATCGGCCGAAGAGTTCATGACGATGCGCGACAAGCGCACGGTGCGCCGCAGCGACTGAAGACCCGTCAGAACGCAGGGCGGGTGCTCAGACCAAGTGCCCGGTTTTCACCAGGATCAAACAGCCTTCGCGGCTGAAGGGTTGGTGCTGGCTCATGTGCGGGCTGCGCAGCCAGCTTCCTGCCGGATAGTCACCGTGCTCGTCAGAAAACACGCCTTCGACCACCAAAATCTCTTCGCCGCCCCAATGCCGGTGGGGGTTGAAAAACGTTTGTGGCGCCCAGCGGACCAAGGCGGTGTTTTGGGTCTCGAAGGTGTGAAGCGGCAAGACCTTGAGGCCCTCGACCATGCCTTGACGCCATTCACTGCGGTGTGTGTCAATGACCACGCGTTCTTCGTCGCGCGGGTCCAGGTGGCGCAGCTTCACGAACAAGGTGCAGCCATCAGGTGAAGACGGCGCATGTGAGCTGCCCACAGGGTTTTGGATGTAGGTGCCGGGGCCGTAGACCCCGTGCTCGTCGTGCAAAGTGCCTTCGAGCACCAAAATTTCTTCGCCTCCGCCGTGCGTGTGGCTGGCAAAGGCTGAGCCGGGCGCATAGCGCACGATGGACGTGGCCCGCGCCACCTCGCCGCCGTCGCGTTCGAGCATGCGGCGCGACACACCGAATGAGGGGGATTCCACCCAGTCGATCGAGGCGCTGCGGACGATGCAGCGCTGGGTCCGGTCAGCGTTCAGTGTGATGGGGCGCGTGAGGTGTTCAGTGGTCATGAGGGTTCAAGCTTTACAGGTGCTCAGGCGTTCAAGTTTTCAACAACAACGGCTCGATGGCAAAGCCTTGCGCGGTGATGCGACCAATGATGGCGGTGTGCGGGTAGCCTGCGGCCTTGAGGGCCTGCACGCAAGCTTCGGCTTGTGCTGCGGGCACGCTGGCGAGCAGGCCACCTGCGGTTTGTGGGTCAAACAGCAAGGGGTAGCGGGGGTCGTTGATGAACTCCTCACCATTGCGCAGGGCGCGGCGCAGGCGCACATTGGCCGGTTGCAAAGAGCTGACAATGCCCGCCTGCACGCAGTCCACCGCGCCATCCAGCAAGGGCAGGTTGCTCAGCTGCAACTCGGCGTCCACGCCAGACGGCCGCGTCATTTCCACCAGGTGACCCAGCAAACCGAAACCGGTCAGGTCGGTGCAAGCGGTGGCGCCGTGGGTGCGCAAAATGCCTGCGCCCGATTGGTTGGACAGCACCATGGACTGCAGTGCCGCATCGATCCAGCGACCTTTGGCCCGATGGCGGGCGTGTGCCGCAAAAAGTGTGCCGGTGCCAATGGGCTTGGTCAACACCAGCACATCGCCCGCTTTCATGCCGCCTTTGCGCAGCACGCCTTTCATTTTTTTGTCGATCAGGCCATTGATGGCAAAGCCCAAGGCCAGCTCTGCGCCTTCGCCCGTGTGGCCGCCCACCAGTGCGCACCCGGCAGCGTTCAGCACTTCGACAGCGCCGCTCATCATTTGCGTCAGCAGATCTTCCACCTTGCTTTCCAGACCGGGCGGGACGGTGACCACGGCCGTGGCCGTTTGCGGTTCGGCACCCATGGCAAAAATATCACCCAAAGCATGGTTGGCCGCGACTTTGCCAAACAGATAAGGGTCGTCGATGAACGCTCGGAAAAAGTCCACGGTTTGCACCACGGCCATGCCCGTTGGCACGCGCACGACGGCTGCGTCGTCCGGCGAATGCAGGCCGATCAGCACATCCGGATGCTCCATCGGTTGCAATTTGCCTAAAGCGCGGGACAAGATGTTTGAGCCGACTTTGGCGCCGCAACCGCCGCAGCGCATGGCGATGGCCGAAATGGCTTGCAGCGATTCTTCGCTCGTCAGCGTCAGCCGAGTGCTGGGCGCCTTGCCTTTCGCCTGAATGTCCTTGAGCAGTTGCCCCATGGCCTGCACGGCTTCGCGGACGTTGGCCCCGGGTTGGGGGGGGCCGTTCAGCCCCGGCATGTCAGGGAACTCGGTAAAGCGACGCATGAACGCCCGGTCGATGCGGTCCTTCCAGCGCCAGACCCAGGCACCGGCAAAACTCAGCGACCCGCGCGAGGCTACGGCAAAGGGGTTGCCGGTCGAGATGAGGGCCAACCAATGCCGTTGCGGCTCGTAGGCCAGCAGCTTGTCACCGCGCAGACTGCGGCGCAAATTCTCGGCCAAGGGCTTGGCCATGCGCACGGCAAACACGCCGGCTTTCTCCAGCGGGCGCTCCATAAACGAAGCGATGTCGCCCGCTGCAAAGACCAAGGGATCATTCAGGGATTGCAGTTGGGGGTGTACCAAAATGAACCCTTTTTTATCCAAAGCCAGGCCGGTGCTTTGCAACCAATCGGGGCCACCGGCCTGGGTGACCCACATGGTTTCATCGGCATCAAAGGTGCGACCATCGTGCGTGTGCAGACAGCCAGGCGAGACCTGCACCACTTCGGCATGGGTGTGCACGACGACCTTGCGTTCGAGCAGAACCTTGGCAAAGCGCGCACGTACACCCGGATTGTGCGTGGGCAAAATGTGCTCGCCAGAAGTCAGCAGCACGAATTGCAGGTCTTCCGGGTTGCGCAACAGAGCCTTGAACTCGTTGCGCAAGCGGTACTGCATGGACAGCACCAGTTCCACGCCACCCGCTCCTGCGCCGACCACGGCAATTGTCATGGGGCCACGGTGTGCGGGCCATTGGCGTGCCTTGTCCATCAGGGCCAACCAGCGCTGATTGAACTGCGCAATGGGCTTGACCGGCACAGCCAAGGCCTGCGCGCCATCGACATGGCGCATTTGAGGTGTCGATCCAATGTTGATCGACAACAGGTCGTAAGGCACCGGAGGCCGGTTGTTGCAAATGACTTTTTGGGCCTTGCGGTCAATGCCGATCACGCCAGTATGGAACAGGCGTGCCCCGGCAAACGCGCACAGGCGGCCCAGATCAATGTGCACTTCGTCAAAGCTGTAGTGCCCCGAAATGTAGCCCGGCAGCATGCCCGAGTAAGGGGTGTCGATGTCGGTGCAGATCAAGGTGATGCGCACGCCGGGTTCGGGCTTCATGGCGAACATGCGCAGCACGCCCACATGGCTGTGGCCACCACCGACCAGCACCAGATCGCGCAGCACAGGTTGATTGGAAGATTGCATCAAAGGGTCCAGAGGTCTTGCACCCAGCGGTGCAAGGCGGCGCGTTCGGCCTGTGGTTCAAACAAGGGCGCGCGCAAAGCGCACTGATGCTGCAAGTGTGCCACCACTGCAGGGCCTCTCAAAGGCGCGCGGCACGCCAGCAGCAGTTGTGCCAGCCCTTTTGCATCACCGGGCTCAAAAACGCCTGTGTAATCGGTGCCCAGCAGGCCCATGTTGCCGTCGATGCGTGAGGCCAGCACGGGCGTGCCGCTGCAAATGGCCTCCATCAGCACATGCGCCCCGCCTTCCATGCGGCTGGTGTGCACCAGCAGGTGGGCACGCTGGATGCGCTGCAGTGTTTGCGCATGTGGCAAAGCACCCAGCCAGCGGTAATGCGGGCACTGGGTTTGCGTAGCCTGCGCAGCCTGGCCCAGCGCCGCATCGAGTGGCGCGCCAATGTGGTCGATCAGGATGCCGCTGTTTGGGGGCAACAAGCGCGCAGCAGACATGAGCGTGAGCGGGTCTTTTTCGTCGCGCAGGTGCCCCACCATCACCACGCGCAAGTGGCGGGAGGTCTTGGGCAGGGTACGGCGCTGGCCGGTGGACTGAAAAATGATGCGGGCTTTGGCCTGGTGAATCCGCGGCAAGCTGGCGATGCCCAAACCTTGCAACACCACCAGCGACCGGGCCAGCACCAAGGACTGTTGGGCTTGCGGGTCGTGGGTAATGTCCCGGTACAGGTCGGTGCCCGTGAGCACCACACCCAGGCCCCGCTGGCTGCGCTGCGTGTGCCATGCCAGCACCGAGTCGGCCGAGCGGCGGGCGTGCAGGGCCAGCAGCACTTGGTCTTCGCCAGCTTGGGCGTCGGGCCACTGGCGCACGATGCGGGCAGAATGCGGTGACAACAGGTTTTGCCAGCGTCGCGCCGTTTGCCAGTTGCCGTTGTTGGCATCGGCCAAAGCAGGGCTGACAATGACCACACGAAGTTTTTGCATGGGCGTTTTATACATGAATGACAGTACCCCGACAGCTGAAGGGCAGTCCCTAACGGGGCAGGGCAGTGGGCGGAATTCGGGCGGTTTTTTGGGGCCGGTGCACAGCGCCGTGCGCACTGCCGGTCCTGCGGCTTTGGCCCAGGCCTTGCAAACGACCCGTGCCCGCACCTTGGGCCTGATGCAAGCCTGGCAAGACGCCTTGCCCGACTTGTCGGTGCCGCCCCTGTCCGGCATGAACCCGCCGCTGTGGGAGTGGGGCCACATCGCCTGGTTTCAGGAGTGGTGGACGGTGCGCAACCGCCATCGCCTTTCGGGCACGCGCAGTGCGCGCAGCGGTGACGTGTTTGATGCGTCGCTGCTGCCGTATGCCGATGGGTTTTACAACTCCAGCGAAGTCGCCCACGACAGCCGCTGGGTGCTGGCCCTGCCCGATTTGCAGCAGACACGCGCCTACATGGCCGAGGTGCTGCAGCGCAGCCTGGACCACTTGCACGCCTTGCAAGACTTGCAGCCCGCTGCCCGTGACGAGGCTTTGTACTTTTGGCGTCTGGTGCTGCAACACGAGGACATGCACAACGAAGCCTCGGTCTACATGGCGCAGGCCCTGGGTTTGCATTTGCCACAGGTGTGGTGTGCCCGCCCGGTGTTGCCTCAAGGCGATGCAGGGGGTGACCGTTCGGCAGCGCAGCTGAATTTGCCCGCGCAAACCTGGACGCTCGGGCACCAAGGCTTGGGCTTTGCGTTTGACAACGAATGCCCTGCACACCCGGTGGCACTGGCCGCTTTGGAAATCGATGCCTTACCGGTCAGTTGGGCCCGCTATGTGCCGTTCTTGCAGGCCACTGGCCACGCGCTGCCACCCCATGTGCGGCTGGTGGCAGGCGGTGATTGGCAAGTGCAGCGCTTTGGCCAATGGCAAGCCATGGACCTGAACAGCCCAGTGGTGCATGTCAACGCGCATGACGCCCAAGCCTGGTGCCAATGGGCAGGAAGGCGTTTGCCCACCGAGGCCGAATGGGAATGCGCTGTGCACACCCCCGGATTTGCATGGGGCCAGGTGTGGGAATGGACGGCCAGCGCCTTTGCGCCTTACCCCGGTTTTAAGGCCCATCCTTACCGCGACTATTCCGAACCCTGGTGGCACACGCACCGTGTGCTGCGCGGGGCCTGTGCGGCCACCTCGTCGCATGTGGTGGATGTGCGCTACCGCAACTTCTTTGTGCCCGAGCGGCGCGACATTTTTGCGGGGTTTCGCTCGGTCAAGCTTTAGTTCGCCTTCAGGCCCCCGCCCAAAACACCGCAAACCGGTGGGCTGGGTCGGTCCAGGCGTGGGTCGAGGCAAAGCCCGCCGACCGCAGCAAGGCCTCAAAGCTCGGTACAGTCCACTTGCAGGCGTTTTCGGTGTGGATGGTCTCGCCTGCTGCAAACTGGCGATGCCCACCGGGCCACTGCACGGTGACTGCGTGGCTTGCCTGCAGGTGCATCTCGACACGCGACAGCGGTGCGTTGAAGCGTGACAGGTGTCGCCAATCACGCACTGCAAAGTTACTGCCCACCAGCCGGTTGATGTGCAGCAACAAATTCAGGTCGAAGGCGGCGGTCACGCCCAGAGCGTCGTCGTAGGCGGCCTCCATTTCGGCCGGGTCCTTGAGCAAGTCCACCCCGATCAGCAAACCGCTGCCGGGTGCTGATCCGCAGGCGCTGTGCAGATTGCGCAGAAAATCCAGCGCCTGCTCGGGTGTGAAGTTGCCGATGCTCGAACCCGGGTAAAACAGCACACGCGGCTGCGCCGGGTCGAGCGCCAGCTCAGTGGGCAGCGGCAGGCCGCCAGAAAAGTCCACGCCCAGACCCGCCATGGGCAAGCTGGGGTGCTGGCGCTGAAGCACGTCCAGCGCCTGGCGCACAAAGTCGACCGAGATGTCCACCGCCACATAGCGGCCCGCGCCCATGGGGCCGAGCAAACGCCCGGCTTTTTCGCAATTGCCTGCGCCCAAGTCGATCCAGCACGCGCCGCGCGGCAGTTGGGCGGCCATGCTGGCGCTGTGCAACCGCATCAACTCGGCCTCGGTTCGGGTCAGGTCGTATTCGGGCAGCTCGGTGATGGCCTCAAAAAGGCGCGAGCCCAGGGCGTCGTACAGGTATTTAGGAGAAGTAAAGGCCTGCGGCGCGTTCAGGCCCTGCAAGAGTTCTTGCGCCACGGCAGCGGCGTTGTGCTGGTAAAGCTGGATGAATTGGGGCGTGGTCATGCGGCATGTTAGTGCAGACACTCTGTGGGTGGCGACTGGCATAAGCAAGTCCTTTGGACAAACCCCTTCCCAGTTGTGTGGGTGCTCTTTCTGCCCTGTGGAGTCTGGTGTCTTGAATTCAGGTTTTAATCAGCTTTGTTTGTTTTATGGGAAGCCCACCATGTTGAATGCTTTTTTATCCAAAATTCTGTCTGGTGCCTGCATGGGTTTGCTGGCTTTGTCGGCCACCTTTGCGTCGACCGCCCAAGCTCAAACCACGCTGCGCGTGACCACCATCCCTGAAGAGGCCGCCACCGAGCAGGTGCGCAAATTCACGCCCTTGGCCAATTACCTGGAAAAGCAGCTGGGCATGAAGGTGCAGTTCACACCCGTGACTGACTACCCGGCTGCTGTGGAGTCTTTGGTGAATAAAAAAGTGGACGTGGTCTGGTTTGGGGGCTTCACCTTTGTGCAAGCCAGCATCCGATCAGGCGGCAAGATCGTTCCTTTGGCTCAGCGCGAAGAAGACACCAAATTCCAGTCGGTGTTCATCGCCAAGACCAACTCGGGCATCAAGACCTTGGCCGACATGAAGGGCAAGCAAGTCTCTTTTGGTTCGCAAAGCAGCACCTCGGGCCACCTGATGCCGCGCAGTTTCTTGCTGCAAGCCAACATCGAACCTGAAAAAGACTTCAAGCGCATCGCCTACAGCGGCGCGCACGACGCCACCATCGCCTCGGTGGTCAGCGGCAAAGTCGACGCTGCGGCCCTGGACATCACGGTCTGGAAAAAGTTCGTGGCCGAAAACAAGGTCAACACCCAAGACGTGAACGTGTTCTTCACCACCGCGCCGTACTTCAACTACAACTGGTCGGTGCATGCCGACATGCCTGCCGATCTGCGCGAAAAAATCAAGGCCGCCTTATTGGCCCTGAACCCCGCCAACCCCGAGCACGCAGAGATTTTGAAGCTCAACCGTGCCACCCGCTACGTGCCCACCACACCTGAGAACTACAAAGGTCTGGAGTCTGCTGCCCGCAGCGCAGGCTTGCTCTAAAGCTTGAGCAGCAGCGCGGTGAACATCGACCTTCAATCCCTGGAAGCCAGGCATCCGGCCGCGCTGCCGGGTGCACCTGCGGCCTTGCGTGCATTGAATTTGCAGCTTGCCGCTGGCGAGCAAGTGGCCGTCATTGGTCCTTCGGGCGCGGGCAAGACGACCTTGTTGCAGGTGCTGGCCAGTGCCCAGCCGCCCACGAAGGGCCAGCTGCAGCTGGCCGGGGTGAACCCCTGGACCTTGCCCGCACGGGCCTTGCGCCGTTTGCGTGGCCAGTTGTTTCTGGCCCCGCAGGTCCCGCCCTTGCCGCCGCGCCAACGTGTGGTGACCGCGGTGCTGGCTGGGCGTTTGCCCGCCATGGGTTTGTGGGCCAGTTTGCGTTCGCTGTTTTACCCGACGGACATTCCGGCCGCTTACGAAGCGCTGGTGCACTTTGACTTGGGCGACAAATTGTTTGAACGCGTCGACCGCTTGTCGGGTGGCGAGCGTCAACGCGTGGGTCTGGCCCGTGCCCTGTTGGCCCCGGCCAGCCTGTGGTTGATCGATGAGCCTTTGTCAGCGCTCGACCCGATGCGTGCCCGCATGGCCATGGCCGCGCTGGTGGGGCTGGCGCGTGAACGTCAAACTACATTGGTGGCCACGCTGCACCAGGTGGACATGGCACTGGCGCACTTTCCCCGCATCATCGGTCTGCGCGACGGGCAGCTGGTGTTTGACTTGCCCGCCGCACAAGTCAGCCCCGAGCGCTTGGCGCATTTGTACGACCAGTACGAACACGAGTTGCGCGGCGAGGCGCTGCCCTTGGCCCTGCAAGAGGCCACAACCGAAGCACCCGCGCCCGTGGTGATGCACTGCCGCTGAGGCGGGCAGGTTTTTCAAGCCACGGGTCTCGCAGATGTCGCTCGCTGTCTCCCCTTCGTCTGCAGACCGTCCATCCGGTTTGCCGCCTGTTCGCCCGCACACGCAAGCACCTGCGCGCGACCCTGCTTTTGCTGGGCGTGTGTTTTGGATCAGCTTGGCTTTGGTGCTCTTGTGGCCGCTGGGTGTGGCCACCGAATTCCGTTTGTGGGTGCTCTGGGAGCCCGAGAACCGCAAAGTCACCGCCAACTTTCTGAGCAGCTTTTGGCCGTTGGTTTACAACGCCGAATTTCTGCAGATGGTGGTGCGCGAAACCTGGCGCACCGTGGCCATGGCGACTGCAGGCGTCACCCTGGCGCTGGTGCTGGCCGTGCCTTTGAGCTTGCTGGCCACGCGGGTCTTGTCGCTCTCAGCTTTGTCAGGCCGCATGGACCGCTGGCCAGCCGTGATGCGCTGGTGCGTGCGGGCCACTTTGATTGTGTTGCGCAGCATTCCAGAATTGATCTGGGCATTGGTGTTTGTGCGTGTGGTGGGTTTGGGGCCGACTGCGGGCGTGTTGGCCATTGCGCTGACTTACGGCGGCATGCTGGGCAAGGTGTATGCCGAGATTTTGGAAAGTGGTGAAAGCCACGCCACCCAAACCCTGATGCGCAACGGCATTGGCCGTCTGCAGGCCTTTGTGTATGCGCTGCTGCCCAGCCACGCGGCGGAACTCGCGTCGTACACCGTTTACCGCTGGGAATGCGCGATCCGCTCCTCGGTGGTGTTGGGCTTTGTGGGCGCGGGCGGCTTGGGACAGCAGTTGGACAACTCGATGAAGATGTTCAACGGCGGGGAGGTGGCCACTTTGCTGCTGGTGTTCATTGCGCTGGTGGCCTTGGCAGACCGGGTGAGTGCTTGGCTGCGAAAGGCGCTGGCATGAAGCCTTTTTCACGCGAAGCGGCCAACCCGCCGTATAAATTGCCGCCACCGATCTTTGATGCACGCTGCCGCGCCTGCTGGTTCACAGCGGCCCTGCTGGTGCTGGTGGTGGCCAGTTTTGTGTCGCTGGAGCTCGATTGGACCGCTTTTGCATCGATGGAAGCGGCGCGCAGCATGGGCCGCTTTGTGGCCGAGTTTTTCCCGCCCGATCTGTCGCCCATGTTTGTGAACAAGGTGGCTTGGGCTGCGTGGGAAACCTTGGCCATGTCGGCGCTGGGCACGGTCATTGCGGCGGTGCTGGGCTTGGCGCTGGCTGTGCCGGCCAGCCGCATGTCCGCCCAAGATTCGGCCTGGCTGCGCAGCCCCACGCGCTGGTTGCTCAATGCCCTGCGCGCCATTCCTGAGTTGGTGTGGGCCGCTTTGCTTTTGATCTCAGCGGGCTTGGGGCCCATGGCGGGCACTTTGGCGCTGGCGCTGCACACCAGTGGTGTGCTGGGCCGCCTGTTTGCCGAGGCCATGGAGAACATCCCCACCGGCCCCGGAGACGCCTTGCGCACCCAAGGCGTGGGGCCGCTGCGCGTTTTCTTTTATGCCACTTTGCCGCAGGTGCTGCCGCAGCTCATGAGCTACACGCTCTACCGCTGGGAAAACAACATCCGCGCCGCCGCCGTGCTGGGCGTGGTGGGCGCAGGTGGTTTGGGTCAATTGCTGTCCTTCCACATGGGCCTGTTCCACATGAACAAGACGGCGACCATTTTGGCGGCCATGCTACTGATGGTGGCGTGCGTGGATGCGCTGAGCTTTGCAGCGCGGCGCTGGTTGACACGGTGAGGCGCTAAGGTGTTCAGGCGCAGTTGATTCACTTCGCCATCGAGCAGTGTCCACCGCTCGTGGCTTGGCCAGAACCCGCTGCGATCAGCGGGGGTTCGTTGCGCAGGTCCACCGGGGCCGAGACCATGAAGTCCCAGCTCAAAAAGGCAGCCAGGCCGAGCCAGAAAACCGCTTGTAATTGGTGCGTGGTGCTCATGCGGCCTCCATCAAAATTGGTAATGGCGGCGCACGCGCACACCGATCAACGTGCCTGCAAAGGCCAGGGGCACCCAGATCCAGCCGTGCAAGCTGCCGGTGGAGATGCCGCTGAGCATGGCGCCGATGTTGCAACCAAAGGCCAAGCGCGAGCTGTAGCCCATGACGAAACCGGCCACCAAGCCAATCACCCATTGCTGGGTGGTCAAAGGCGTGCTGTTGGAGGCGGCTTTGGCCGAAACCCACAGCGCACCGCCCAAGATGCCGATGTTGGTGATGGTGGTCACGTCCATGAACACGGTTTGGGTCAGGCGTTGCGCATTGCCCGCTTGGCCCCAAAAGGCGTTGGCCGTGGGGTCAAAAGCGCCCAGCGCCACCGACACCTTGGCCGCCCACAGGCCAAAGCCGTACACCACGCCCCAGGGTTGGCCCGCCAGCAGCAAGTTGAGTGTGGCCAGCACCGCCAGCGCCACGGCACCCCAGATCCAGCGTTTGTCCAGCCAGGTTTGGCCCGCGCCCACCCACAGACGTACCGCCACCAGCACGGCGGCCAGCAAAGCCAGCGTCAGGGCCAGCGCGCCGCCTGTGCCGTATTCGACTGAAAAACTGACCGGGGCCATTTGGCCCAGCGACAGCCAGCTGTCCAAATGCACCGAGCCCAAAAAACTGCCCAAGGCAAACAGCGGCAAGATGCCCATATTCAGTGGCACGCCCAAACCGGCTTTGTACAAAGTGCCCGAGCCGCAGCCGTCGGCAATTTGCATGGTCAGCCCGAACACAAAAGCGCCCACAAGCAGGCTCACGCTGGGTGGCCCCAAAGCGGCTTGCAATTCAGAAAACTGCCCCAGCAGTGGCAGCGCCGCCAAGCTGGCCAGCGCCAAGAGCAGCACCTGCCCGGCCACGCCTTGCGGGTTGCGCTGCTCAATCAGTTGCCGCCAGCCGGTGGTGAAGCCAAAGCGCGCACCCGCCAAAGCCGCCCCCATGCCCACACCCACCAGCATCAACACCGCCTGGCGGATGGACACGGCCAGCGCCAAAAAGAGGAAGAAGGCGGCCAGCAGGGCCGTCAAGGGCAGTCGTTTCATGGCGCAAGCTTATTTGAAGGTTTTCTCAGCCCAGAACTTGGCGTCGATCAGCAACTGCTTGGGGCGGCTTGGCACGTTGGCCATGGGCAGCCCGTTGGGGTCTTTGGACCACTCGACCATCGAGCCAGCGTAGAGCTTCACGTTTTTCTGGCCCAGCACTTCGGACATGGCAAACCAGTTGGTCGCGGCCCAATGGCCGGTGTTGCAAAAGGACACGGTCTCTTTGGCCGGATCGATGGGGCTGGACGCGGCCACTTTTTGTGCTTGGTCGGCACTCACAAAGGTGGAGGTGCCGGGGGCAAACCATTTGTCGTGTTCCACGTTTACCGCGCCTTGCAAGGTGCCGGGCACGCTGGCGGCCACATGGCGTGTGTCGCCCTTGAAGAAGTCGGCCGGGCGGGCGTCGATCAGGGCGGCGTCACCGGCTTTCACGCGGGCCACCAGCTCTTCTTTGGTGGCGACCAGGCTCTTGTCGATTTGCGGCTGGAAGCTGCTGGCCGCGACTTTCACGGCCTGGTTGTTTTGCGGCAAACCGGCTGTGGTCCAGCCCTTGACGCCGCCGTTGAGCACCGACAGCTCTTTGAGGCCCAGCACCTTGAGCGTCCAGTAAACGCGAGCCGAAGCGCCGAAGTCGGTGGCGTCTGCACCGCTGGAGACCACCACCGCGTGGGTGCTGGGCGTGAGGCCCAGGCTTTGCACCAAGGTGGTCAACTTGGGCAGGCCAGGCAATTCGCCAGGGTTATTGGCCGGGCCGCGCCAAGTGCCATAAGGCGCATTGACTGCGCCGGGGATGTGGTTGGCGGCATACGACTTGGGGTCTCGGATGTCGATCACGCGCACGTTGGCGTCCGACAATTTGGCCTGCAGTTCGGCTGGACTGAGCAGGGGTTGGGTGGCCAGGGCGCTTGCGCTGAAGCTGGCGGCCGTCAAGGCCAAAACCAAAGCAGAGAAGTGTTTCATGGGATCGTTTCCTGAAAGGGTAGAGCAGAAGATGACCAGATTGTGGTCAGCCCCTTCAGACATGGGAACGATTTTTTAGTTGGTTATATATGCTCTTGAAGATATAAGACCATCCGGATACACGGTTCATTGCTGTGCTGCACGGGCATACCTTTGCGCCGCCCACAGCGCGGCCGTGCCCAGCAAACTGGCTAGCAACAGCCACCACAGCGCCAGGGTGTAGCCGTGTAGGGGCGACCACAGCAGGCCCAGCGTCAAAGGCGCGGCTGCGCGGGCCAGCGCAATCGGCAGGCCCAGCAGGCCGTTGAGCTGCCCAACGTGGGCGCGGCTGACGTATTGCGCCATGGCCGTGCCCTTGACGATGGTGTTCATGCCATTGCCTAGGCCATACAACAGCACAAACACCAGCGAAGCCAGCGGGCTGAGCCCACCGATCAGCAAGGCCAGAACGCCCGCCGGAATCAGCGTGGGAATCCAGCGGTTGGCGGCGTGCACGTCCCAGTAACGCTCAAACACAAACAGCACCAAACGCCCCAGCACCTGGATCACCCCGATGGCCGCCGGGATGGCGATCACCCAGGCGGGTGACAAGCCAGACTCTTGCAGCAAGGCGATCATGTGCGCGGGCAAGGCCGAGGTGACCGACATGGTGAGCACCATGAAAACCGCCAACAGCCAAAAGGGTGCGTGGCGCAGGTGTTCGCGCACCGAGGCCGGTGGCACCGCGTCGTGCGAAGTGGTTTCCAGAACTTTGAGCGGCGCGCCTTGCAGCAACCAGGCATGGAGCGGCGCACAAATCAAAAACTGCATCGCCGCCAGTGCCCACAGGGCTTGACGCCAACCCCACAGCTCCATCCACCAAGCGAACAGCGGAATGAACACCGTGCTGGCCAGCCCGCCCAAAAAAGTCAGGGTGATGATGGCGCGCCGAAAGTCCTGTGGAAAGCGGCGTGTGACCAAGGCAAACACCGGTGTGTAAAGCGTGGCCGCCATGCCCAGGCCCAGCCAGAGCCAGGCGGCATAAAAACCCGCCACCGTGGTCACGAAACTGTGCCCTACCAGGCCCACACCCACCCACACTGAGCCCAGTGTCATGACCCAGCGCTCCCGCCCGGCATCGATCCAACGCCCCACGCCATAGGCCATCAAACCCTCGGCGAGCAGCGACATGCTGAAGGCCAAAGACGATTCGGCACGCGTCATGCCCAACTCGGCTTCGAGTGGTGTCATCAACAGCGAGAAGGTGTAGAAAACACTGCCCCATGTGATGAGCTGGGGCAGCGACAGCCAGAAGCTGAAGGGGCCCAAATTTAAAGTTCTCATGGATTGGCCAGGTGAATTCTGCATGGGCACATTATCGTGAACCCGTCACCCCCGGGTCTTCAGCGCGAGCGCGGCGCGTGCAGGCCCTCAGCGCGCAGGCAAGACCAGTTGCCAACCTTCGGGACAGTAGGCGGTGTAGGGGTAGAACTGTCTGGCCGAAGCGCAAAAATAATTGGCGTTGACCGGTGCAGGCGGGGGTGCTGCATAGCCGATGGGCGGTGAAACGTAGCTGACAAGCGGGGTTGCAGGTTCGGGTGGGCTGGCTGCGGCACTGATGGCTGCACCGGCCAGGCCCAGAACCACCAAAGCCCCCAGCCACTCGGCGGCGCGGTGGTTGCCATGTTTGCCGTGGTGGCCATGACTGGTGCCTGGGTGGCGAGAGCCGTGGCGTCCTTCGGCCAAGGCCAGGCTGCTGACACTGGCGATCAAAATGCCCAAGACCATTGGGCGCAAGACGTTGTTCATGAAGGGGCCTTGAGGGTGTAAGTGCCTCTTTAACGGCTGGTGCCGCTGTGCGTTGACTGCGCGGCACTGCAGGGCTCTGAAGTTGTAAGTGCTTGTGAGAAGGCCCTCAAGCCTCAGTGCTCCTTGAGCACCCGCCGGTACTGCACCGCTTCGGCCACATGCGAGGCGGCAATGGTGTCGCTGCCCGACAGGTCGGCGATGGTGCGGGCGACTTTGAGGCTGCGGTGCACGCTGCGCCCGCTCCAGCCCAGTTTGGCGGCGGCTTTTTGCAGCAATGCCGCAGCCTTGTCGTCCAGCTGCGCTTGGGCGTCGATGGCCTGGCCTTGCAAGTCGGTGTTGGCGCAGCCCTGGCGGGCCAAGGCGCGTTGGCGTGCCGCCCAACTTCTCGCGGCAATCGCCTCGGTGCTTTCACCGGGCGGCGCGTTCAGCAGGTCTTGTGCGGGCAGGCTGGGCACCTCGATGTGCAAATCGATGCGGTCAAGCAAGGGACCGCTGAGCTTGCCCTGGTAGCGGCTGACCTGGTCAGGCGAGCAGCGGCAGGCCCGAGTGGTGCTGCCCAAATAGCCGCAGGGGCAGGGGTTCATGGCCGCAATCAACTGAAAGCGCGCCGGAAACTCGGCTCGACGGGCTGCGCGGGCGATGGTGATGGTGCCGGTTTCCAGGGGCTCGCGCAGCGCTTCCAGAGCCGCGCGGGGGAATTCGGGCAACTCGTCCAAAAACAGCACACCGTGGTGAGCCAGTGAGATCTCGCCAGGCCGGGGTGGCGAGCCGCCCCCCACCAAGGCCACGGCACTGGCCGAGTGGTGCGGTTGGGCTGTGGGGCGTTGTGCCCAGCGGCTCAGGTCAAAACGTCCGGCCAGGCTGGCGATGGCCGCTGATTCCAGGGCGTCCTCAATCGCCATCGGCGGCAACAAACCCGCAAAGCGCTGCGCCAGCATGGACTTGCCCGAGCCTGGTGGACCCACCATGAGCAGTGAGTGGCCCCCGGCGGCAGCGATCTCCAGCACCCGTTTGATGCCCGCCTGACCTTTCACATCGGCCAGGTCGGCATAGCGTGGCGGGGCGCTGGGCGTGGTGGCGGCCATGCGGCACCATCCGTCGCTGGGCTCGGGCGGGGTTTCGTTCGACGGGGGCAAAAACTGCTGCACCACATCCAGCAGGTGGCGGGCCCTGAACACTTCGGTATCGGGCACCAGCGCCGCTTCTTCGGCGCTGCCCGGGGGCAAGACCAGCCGCGTGCGCACCTGCTGCTGGCGCAGCACCAGGCTCATGGCCAGTGCGCCGCGCACCGGACGCAGCTCGCCCGACAGCGACAACTCGCCTGCAAATTCGTAGCCCGCCAGTTTGCTCGCGTCAATTTGGCCACTGGCCGCCAAGATGCCCAGCGCTATGGGCAAATCCAGCCGACCCGAATCTTTGGGCAAGTCGGCCGGGGCCAGGTTGACGGTGATGCGTTGGTTGTGCGGAAAATCGAGCCCACTGTTTTGCAGGGCCGAGCGCACGCGTTCGCGGGCTTCTTTGACCTCCACATCGGCCAGGCCCACCAGCGTGAAGCTGGGCAGGCCATTGGCCATGTGCACTTCAACGGTGACGGCGGGCGCTTGAAGGCCGACCAAGGCGCGGCTGTGCACCAAACTGAGACTCATAACCCCTCCCTGCCCCATGCTGGTGCATGGTGTGTGTTCTGGCACGCCGTCAGTGCGTGCCTTTCTTGTTGAAATGCCATTCAAACATGCAGCGTGTGCAAATGCACTGGTAAATGCCCGGGTACGTGGCGCGCAGCATGGGTTGGCACGCTCTGTGCATGAGGAGCTTGTCCTTTCTTCACTTCCTTGGAGTTCCTCATGAAAAAAATCTTTGTTCCTACCTTGATCGCCCTGGCATTGGGCGGCGTGAGTGGTCTGGCCCAAGCGCAAACAGCGGCACCCGAGAGCAGCTTGTCCTACAACGTCGGTGCCACCACCGATTACCGCTACCGCGGCATTTCTCAGTCGCGTCTGCAGCCTGCTGTGCAAGCCGGCATTGACTACGCCGACAAGAGTGGTTTTTATGTGGGTGCTTGGGGTTCGAGCATCAAATGGGTCAAGGACGCTGGTGGCGACACCAACATGGAATTGGACCTTTACGCCGGCTACAAAGGCGCGGTGGGCGACGTGGCCTATGACGTGGGTTTCTTGCGCTATCAGTACTCGGGTAACAAACTGGCTCAAGTGCCAACCTTTGCAAACGCCAACACCAATGAAATTTATGCGGCTGGCACCATGGGTCCTGTGACCTTGAAGTATTCACACGCCATCTCCAACATCTTCAGCTTCATTGACAGCAAAAACAGCTACTACGTGGACCTGAGCGGCACGTTTGATTTGGGCAGCGGCTTGAGCCTGGTGCCGCATGTAGGCTATCAGTCCATCAAAAACAGCAGCAATTGGTCGTACACCGATTACTCGCTCACCTTGGGCAAAGACCTCGGCAATGGTTTGTCGGCCACAGCCGCTTGGGTGGCCACCGACGCTGACAAAACCTTGTACGTCACCCCCGCAGGCAAATTCACCGGCAAATCCGGCGTGGTCGTTGGCCTGAAATACGCCTTCTGATTCCCTTCATTCCCAACAAGGAGCCATCATGAAACTGGTGACCGCCATCATCAAACCCTTCAAGCTGGACGAAGTGCGTGAAGCGCTTTCGGGCATCGGCGTGCAGGGCATCACCGTGACCGAAGTCAAGGGCTTTGGTCGTCAAAAGGGCCACACCGAGCTGTACCGTGGCGCGGAATACGTGGTCGACTTTTTGCCCAAAGTGAAGATCGAAGCCGCTGTGTCCAACGAGCTGGTCGAGCGCGTGATTGAAGCCATCGAAGCCGGTGCCCGCACCGGCAAGATCGGCGACGGCAAGATCTTTGTGTACGACCTCGAACAAGTGGTTCGCATCCGCACCGGTGAAACCGGCGCAGAAGCCCTTTGACAGACAAGAAAGAGAGTCAAACAATGAAAAAGCTACTCGCTACTTTGGCCTTGGGCCTGAGTCTGGGGTTCGGTGTGTTCGGAGCGGCTTCGGTCGCTACGGCTCAGACCGCACCCGCTGCCGTAACGGCGCCTGCGGCTGAAGCCAAGGCCGATGCAGCCCCCGCTGTTGCAACAGCGCCAGCACCTGCCGCCGCTCCCGCTGCAGCAGAAGCTGCCCCCGTCTTGGTGCCCAACAAGGCCGACACCGGCTGGATGATGCTGTCCACGATCCTTGTGATCTTGATGGTCATCCCCGGCTTGGCGCTGTTCTACGGCGGCTTGGTCCGCAGCAAAAACATGCTGTCTGTGCTGATGCAGGTTGTGGTCACCTTCTCCATGATCACCGTGTTGTGGTTTGTGTACGGCTACAGCTTGGCGTTCACCGAAGGCAATGCGTTCATTGGTGGTTTTGACCGCCTGTTCATGAAGGGCATTTGGGACAACGTCGCGGGCACATTCGCCAACGCCGCCACCTTCAGCAAAGGTGTTGTGATTCCTGAAATCTCGTTCGCCGCCTTCCAGGCCACGTTCGCAGGCATCACTTGCGCTTTGATCGTCGGTGCCTTCGCTGAGCGCATCAAGTTCTCTGCCGTGCTCGCTTTCATGGTGCTGTGGTTCACATTCAGTTACCTGCCTGTGGCGCACATGGTCTGGTTCTGGATGGGTCCTGACGCTTACGCTTCCAAAGAAGTGGCCGAAGAAATGACGTCCAAAGCCGGTCTTTTGTGGCAATGGGGTGCGTTGGACTTCGCGGGTGGCACTGTGGTGCACATCAACGCCGCTGTGGCTGGCTTGGTGGGTGCCTTCATGGTGGGCAAGCGCGTGGGTTATGGCCGTGAATCCATGGCCCCTCACAGCCTGACCTTGACCATGGTCGGTGCGTCTTTACTGTGGGTGGGTTGGTTCGGCTTCAACGCGGGCTCGGCCCTGGAAGCCAACGGCTTCGCAGCACTCGCCTTCATCAACACCTTGATCGCGACAGCCGGTGCTGTTCTGGCCTGGTGTGTGGGTGAAGCGCTGATGCGCGGCAAAGCCTCCATGTTGGGTGCAGCTTCGGGTGCGGTGGCTGGCTTGGTGGCCATCACCCCAGCTGCGGGCAACGTGGGTATGGGTGGTGCTGTAATCATCGGCTTCGTTGCTGGCTTCGCTTGCCTGTGGGGTGTGAACGGTCTGAAGAAGATGCTGGGTGCAGACGACTCCTTGGACGTGTTCGGTGTCCACGGTGTCGGCGGTATCGTCGGTGCTTTGCTGACCGGTGTGTTCAACTCGCCAGCCTTGGGTGGCCCGAGCGCCATGGGTGACTGGGTCACGATGACCATGATTACGCCGGATGCTTATTCCATCGCTTCGCAAGTTTGGATCCAAGCCAAGGCTGTGCTGCTGACCATCGTGTGGTCGGGTGTCGTCTCTGTGGTCGCCTTCAAGATCGTGGACCTGACCATCGGTCTGCGTGTCACCGAAGAAGAAGAGCGTGAAGGTTTGGACATCTCCTCACACGGCGAGTCGGCTTACCACGGCTAAAAGCCAGACACGACAAGTTGAATGGCAAGTGGCGGCGCAGGCTGCCACTTGGTCCACATGTCTTCAGCCCGCAGCGCTTCGGCCCTGCGGGCTGTTTCTTTGGGGGGCAGGTTTGGGCCGCATGGACCTGAGGTTGGATCGGGGTACGTGCCTGCTGCTGCGCCGCTGGACAACAGGGCCTCGGGCACAATCGATTTCATGCATGCACCCACCTTGTTACCCCCTTCCTGGACCGCCATCACCACCGAACCCGATGGCCTGAGCGAATCGCCGTTTTGGCATCCGCAAGAGCAGCGCCTGTATTGGGTGGACATCCCCGGGCGGCGCATAGCCCGCGTGGCCGTGCAGGGTTTGCAGGCGCAAGGCGCAGTCGAGTATTGGCCCTTGACGCAAGAGCCAGGCTGCATCGCCCCTGTGCAAGGGGGCGGCCTGGTCATGGCGCTTCGCGACGGCATTTACTTGGCGCAGGACTGGCAGGGCGATTTGCAGCACTTGGCCCCAGCGCTTTACGACACCACCAAACTGCGTTTCAACGACGGCAAGTGTGATGCGCAAGGCCGATTTTGGGCAGGCAGCCTTTACGAGCCCAAAGACCAGGCGCTGGGCGTGCTTTACATGCTGGACGACCAAGGGCTGCACGCCATGATGGACGGTGTGGTGACGGCCAATGGCCTGGCCTGGTCACCCGACGGCCGCACGGCTTACTGGGCTGACACCGCCGCCCACCAAGTGCGGGCGTTTGATGTGGATGCGGCCTCGGGCCATCTGAGCGCGGGGCGGGTGTTCCACCAAATGCCGCCCAAGCCCGCTGCCTGGGTTTGGGGCAGCGAGCTGCCCTATACGCCCAATACGCTCAATACACCTCGGTATGGCGGCCGCCCCGACGGTGCCGCCGTGGACAGCGATGGCTGCTACTGGAGTGCCCAATACGAAGGCCAGCGCCTGCTGCGCCTGTCGCCCACCGGCGAGGTGTTGGCCGAAGTGGCCGCGCCCGTGCCTTGCCCCACCATGCCCTGCTTTGGTGGGCCGGACCTCAAAACCCTGTTCATCACGACTTCCCGCCAGGGGCGCAGCGTTCAAGAGCTGGCGCAGTACCCGGGGGCGGGGTGTGTGTTTGCGATGCGGGTGGAGGTGGCGGGGTTGCCCGTGTATGGGTTTAGGGTCCAGGCCCACAAAAAACTAGCGGATTGGGGTATCGAGCCCTTGCCTGCGCGGGGAGCAAAAATCACCAATGAACTCATTGATCGCCTGCGTGATGCGGAAGGGATTTGAAATCGTTTGATTTTTTCCTTAACCAACATCAATTTCCCACAACCCCACCGTTCAAAAAATTCACGCCTTCTCCTGAGGCCGGGGGTTACCATCTTGGCCCATGGAAACTCAACTCAATTCCCTCATCGACGCCGTGCGCCAGGCGGGTGCGGATGGCCGCGTGCTGCGCTTGCGCGGCGCTGGCAGCAAAGACTTTTGGGGCCAAAGCCTCACGGGCGAGGTGCTGAACACCCGCGCTTACCAGGGCATCGTCAGTTACGAGCCCAGCGAATTGGTGGTCACGGCGCGTTGCGGCACGCCCTTGGCCGAGCTGGAAGCGGCTTTGGCCGAGAAGGGGCAGTGCCTGGCCTTTGAGCCGCCGCACTTTGGCCAAGGCTCAGCACAGGGTGCTACGGTAGGTGGCATGGTGGCCGCAGGCCTGAGCGGCCCGGCCCGCGCCACCGCAGGCGCTGTGCGCGACTTTGTTTTGGGTGCGCGCTTCATCAACGGCTTGGGCGAGCACCTGACCTTTGGCGGTCAGGTCATGAAAAACGTGGCCGGTTACGACGTCAGCCGCTTGATGGCCGGCAGCTGGGGCACGCTGGGCCTGATCACCGAGGTCAGCCTGAAAGTCTTGCCCGTGGCCCCGGCCGAGGCCACGCTCATGTGCGCGGGTTTGCCGCAAAAAACGGCGCTCGATTTGTTGCACCGCTGGGGCGGTCAGCCCCTGCCCCTGAACGCCAGCGCCTGGGTGCGCGACACCACGGCCCAGCCGGTGGCTGATTATTTGTTTGTGCGCCTGCGCGGCGCGGTTGCGGCAGTGCAGTCGGCCACGACCCGCATGACGGCCGATGCCGTGGCGCAAGGTGCCCAAGTCACGGTGATGAACAACGCCGAAGCCGCGCAAGACTGGCGCGCCAGTGGCGAGCAAACCCTGCAGTTCTTCGATGCACCTTCCCCAGACGCTTGCCTGTGGCGTCTGTCGCTGCCGCAAACCGCGCCGGTGCTGGATTTGCCTGACGCCCAATACATCGAATGGCAAGGCGCGCAGCGTTGGCTGTGGGCCCCGGCCTCGGCAGCTGTGGCCTTGCGTGAATTGGCGCAATCGGTCGGTGGCCACGCCACCTTGTTCCGCACCAGCGCTGCCCATGCCGAAGTGGACAAAGCCGCCGGTGTGAACACCCCGCTGGCTGCCGTGCAACAACGCGTTCAGCAGCAATTACAAAAACAGTTCGACCCCAAAGGCGTGTTCGCCACCGGTCGCCTGCACCCCCTCTGAGGCGACTCGTCATGCAAACCAACCTCGCCCCCGAATACCAAAACACCCCCGACGGCCTGGCGGCCGAAGCCATTTTGCGCAAGTGCGTGCACTGCGGCTTTTGCACCGCCACTTGCCCCACCTACCAACTGCTGGGCGACGAGCTCGACGGCCCGCGTGGCCGCATCTATTTGATGAAGGCGGTGCTCGAAGGCGAAACGCCCACTCGCAAAACCCAGATGCATTTGGACCGGTGCCTGACCTGCCGCAACTGCGAAAGCACTTGCCCCAGCGGCGTGCAATACGGCCACCTGGTTGACATCGGCCGCAAGCTGGTGGACGCCAAAGTCGAGCGCCCGACCAGCGAAAAATTGGTGCGCTGGGCGCTCAAAGAAGGCCTGCCTTCACCCCTGTTTGCCCCCGCCATGAAGATGGGCCAGATGGTGCGCGGCCTGCTGCCGGGCAGTCTCAAAGCCAAAGTGCCCGCGCCGCAAGACGCCGGAGCCTGGCCCACCCGCACGCATGCCCGCAAGGTGCTGATGCTGGCCGGTTGCGTGCAGCCGAGCATGAGCCCCAACATCAACACCGCCACCGCCCGTGTGCTGGATGCCGCAGGCATCCAGACCGTGACCGCCCCCAAGGCCGGTTGCTGCGGCGCGCTGAAATTTCACCTGAATGACCACGACGGCGGCAAAGACCACATGCGCGCCAACATCGACGCCTGGTGGCCGCTGGTGGAGAGTGGCGACGTTGAAGCCATCGTCATGAACGCCTCAGGCTGCGGCGTCATGGTCAAGGACTATGGCCATGTGCTCAAAGACGACCCGCAGTACGCCGACAAAGCCGCCCGCATCGGTGCACTGACCCGTGACCTGAGCGAGCTGCTGCCCGAGCTGGTGCCGCTGCTCAAGGACAAGCTCAAACCTGAAGCCCTGCAAGCCACAGGCCTGCAGGCCTACCACCCGCCCTGCACGCTGCAACACGGCCAGCAACTCAAAGGCGGCGTGGAAAAGCACTTGGGCGATTTGGGCTTCCAGATCAAGGTGACGGCCAATGAATCGCATCTGTGCTGCGGCTCAGCGGGCACTTACAGCGTGCTCAACCCCGATTTGTCCAAGCAGTTGCGCGACCGCAAACTCGGCCACCTGAACGCGCTGGAACCGCAAGGCGTGATCAGCGCCAACATCGGCTGCATCACCCACCTGCAAAGCGGCAGCGGCCTGCCCGTGCGGCATTGGGTGGAGTTGGTGGATGAGGCGCTGGTGGCCGTGTGAAGATCCCATTGAGGTAAAACAAAATTGACATGATTTGATTTCATGGTAAATTTTGTTTCATGTCGAAGCCTGCTCACGCCACAGAAATTCTGCCTGCTGCGGTTGTCCGCGCCCTGAAAGACCTGGGCGAAAACTTGGCCCTGGCCCGCCAGCGCCGCAAAGAAAGCCAGCGCACCTGGGCCAGCCGCCTGTCGGTCTCAGTGCCCACGCTCATACGCATGGAAAAGGGCGATCCGTCGGTCGGTATGGGCGTCTACGCCACGGCCCTCTGGCTCATGGGCCGGCATGCTGCGTTGCCTGAGATGGCGGCACCTGCACAAGACCTGAATGCGCTGGAGCAAGACATTGAAGCCGTGCGCCAGCGAAGCAAACGCTTATCGCGAAAGCCGGGGTTGGCGTTGTGAGCCAAAACTACCAACCCCAAGACAGCATGAGCCTGTGGTGCTTGGCCGACCCGCTTGTGCCTCAGCGCATCGGCACCTTGAGCCTGCAAGACCAGCGCCGCAAGGTGGCCCTGACTTACGACCCCACATGGCTGTCATCGCCCCAGGGCTTTGCCTTGAGCGAAGACCTGCCCTTGCGCATGGGACTGATGTTGCCCGCCGAACGCGATACCGCAGCGGGTGCGGTCGACGATGCACGGCCCGATCAATGGGGCGAGCGTGTCATCCGATTGATCGAGCGTCCTGCGCGTTTGTCTTTGCTGGAGTATTTGTACTTTGCTGGCGATGACCGCTTTGGGGCTTTGGGCGTTTCATTACCAGCTGAAACTTATGTCACCGCCACAACAGCGGCCATGCCCACGTTTGACGGACTGGAAGATATGCATCAGGCGGTGCAGCGCGTTATGGCGGGCGATGCCGTCAGCGAAAAGCAGCGTCGCTTGCTGCAGCCTGGCGTGTCGATGGGCGGCGCACGGCCGAAGTCCTTGATGCAAATCGATGGCGTGTCCTGGGTGGTCAAGTTTTCGGAAGGCGGTGATCTGGACTCGCCACTGATCGAACACGCCAGCATGCAGCTGGCGCGCCGTTGCGGCATCCAAACGGCAGACACCTTGGCGCTGCCATTGCCGCAAGGCCACGCCGTGGCTGTCCGGCGCTTTGACCGCGCGGGCTCACAGCGCCAGCATGTCCAGTCCGCCCATGTCGCATTGCGGGCCGCAGGTGAGGTCATCGGCTACCCCGAACTGGCGCAACTGATTCGCCGCGTGGGGCGGCCTGACCAAGTGCGAGCGCAGCAGCAAGAGTTGTTCAGGCGCATGGTTTTCAACATCCTGATCGACAACACCGACGACCATGAAAAGAACCACGCGCTGGTGCGTGGTGCGGGTGGGTTTTATGAACTCTCCCCAGCTTTTGATGTGCTGCCCGCCGCGCAAGGCTTGGGCTATCAGCAAATGCGTGTAGGCGCTCTGGGCCATGAGGCCAGCCTTCCCAACGCGCTGTCAGAAGCGCGGGCCTTCGGGCTGACTGACGCGCAAGCCCAGCAGACTGTGGCCGAGATCGCCCGTCAGGTGGCGCAGTGGAAAGTTGTGTTCAAAGGTATGAATGCGCGCGATGCGGACATTGACTTGCTGGCGCAGTATCTGGATGGCGCGCATTTGCGTGAGCAGCGCCTACTTTATTGATGAATGTGGGCTGCGCCATCACCCCGCCAGAACCCCAGCGATATCGCCCACTGTAATCACCTCAACCCCTTCGGCAAAAGGCCAGCGCTGCTGAACGGGGGCGACGATGTAAGTTTTGTCGGGTTGCACGTCTTGCAGGGATTGCCAGAAGCCTTTGGTGACTTTGGGCGCGACGCTGAATTTGATTTCGAAACCGATTTTTCGCTGCCCGGTTTCCACCACCACATCCAGTTCGGCACCCGCCGCTGTTCTGTAAAACGACAGGGTGGCCCCAGTGGGCAAGTGGGCTGCAATCTGGTCGATGACAAAGCCTTCCCAGGACGCACCAGTCATGGGGTGGCCTTGCAGGTCGTCCGGATGGCTCAAACCCAGAAGGCTGTGCAGCAGACCGCTGTCGCGAACATAGACCTTGGGTGCCTTGACCAAACGCTTGCCCAGGTTGGCGTGGTAAGGCTCGAGTTTTCTGACCAGCAAGGCACCCACCATGTGATCCAGCCAGCGACTGACCGTGGGGGCGCTCACGTCCAGTGAGTTGGCGATGGCCGATGCATTGAACAGTTGGCCATGAACATGTGCCAGCATGCGCCAAAAACGGCGCAGACTTTCGGCATCCACGCGCAAGCCCAGAGCTGGCAAATCGGTGTGCAGCAGGTGGCGGATGAACGCATCACGCCAAGCCCAAGAGGCGTGTGAATCGACGGCGGTGAAGCTGGGCGGAAAGCCGCCGCGCACCCACAAGTCCTGCACGGTACTGAGGTCCGAGCCGACTTCGTTGACGAGGAGCGGGAACATGTCAATCAGACTCAGCCGTCCGGCCAAGGATTGGGATTGGCGCAGCAATTCAAACGAAGCCGAGCCCAGCAAGACAAAACGCCCGGGGCGACGGATGCGGTCGATTTCACCGCGCAACACCGAAAACAACTGCGGTGCATTTTGAACTTCGTCCAAGATGATCAACCGGTCTGCGTGGGCTTGCAGAAACAGCGGGCCCTCGCCCAGTCGGGCCTGATCTTGTGGGGATTCCAGGTCCAGATATATGGCATTTGGATGGGTTTCCAGCAGAACACGGGCCAAGGTGGTTTTGCCAATCTGGCGCGGCCCCAAAATGGCAACAGCTGGGCTCCATGTGAGGTGTGAGCCCAGTGTGCTTTGGGCGATGCGTTTGAACATCCTTGTATTTTAAATATGCGATATTCAAAATACAAGGATAAATTGACTTTTTACAAGCATTTGGCTCAAACTTGCCTCAAATCCTGCGCTGAAGCGGTACAGCAAGCCATGGCCAACGGTTTGTGTAGAAACAAGCCCACTGCCAGTGCTTGGTGTTGATGTTCAGACCATCAGGAATGGTGTTGATGATCCCTCATCCTTGAAAATTTAACGTGTGACGTTCAGATTTCAAGGATGAATTGAAAAATTCTGGCTCCTTGAGCGTATTCAACCGAAGTTAAAAGTCCTTGTCCCCCATCCGGCAAGGCTCGCGCCCGAGCACGCCAGGATGCCCGCCCGGGTAGGATTCAATGCTGGACGGCAGACCGCGCTGGCAAAGCGCACACAAAGGACAAGACGATGGCGATACCTTGGTTGATGGCGCTCAAAGCGATTCCTTGGGGCGATGTGATCGAACACGCGCCATCGGTGCTCAAAGCTGCGCGCAAACTGATGGACCGCCAGCCTCCTCAGCCGCCCGCCCAAGCAGGCACTCCCGCCACGACCACCCCCATGAGTGCGGTGCCGAGCCTGGGCGAACTCAAAAACGCCCTGATCGCTGCGCAAGGCCAGATCGACCGCCAAGCCCAGACCCAGCGCGAACTTACTCAGACTCTGGCCGAGTTGGCCGAGCAAAATGCCCGCTTGGTGAGCGCCGTGGAACTGCTGCGCCTGCGCACGCGGGTGTTGGTTTGGGCTGGTGTGGCGATGTTGGTTTGGTTGGCGGTGCTGACTTGGTGGGTTTGAGCCGAAAAACCTGAACGGGCTTGTGGCCCATCACGCAGCAGCGTCGGACAAGTTTTGCAGTCCCAGGCGCTGGGTACTGATCCCGTCGCCTGATATCAAACCACCATCTATCTGATATCAAAACGCCACCAAAACACCATCAAGTGGCCGCCAGCGCCGCCTCAATGTCCTTGGCCATCTTTTCAGGTGAATCCTGCGGTGCATAGCGCTTGATCACACGCCCATCACGCCCTACCAAAAACTTGGTGAAATTCCACTTGATGCCCTTGCTGCCCAAAATGCCAGGGGCTTCGGCGGTGAGCCATTGGTACAGCGGGTGGGCGTCAGCGCCGTTGACCTTGACCTTGCTCATCATCTGAAAACTCACGCCATAGTTCTTCTGGCAGAAGTTGGCAATTTGTGCGTCGTCGCCCGGGTCTTGGCTGGCGAACTGGTTGCATGGGAAACCCAGCACGGCCAGACCTTGGTCTGCATAGGTTTTGTGCAGCTTTTCCAGCCCGGTGAACTGGGGCGTGAAACCGCAGGCGCTGGCGGTGTTGACGATCAGCATCACCTGACCCTTGTAGCGCGATAGGGGGACGGTTTGGTTGTCGATGCTTTGGGCTTCGAGGTCGTACAGGCTCATGAAGTGCTTTCCGGTTTGTGAGAACAGACGGTCATCATGCCAGCGACAGCCTATGGCTGTGCAAGCTGTTGATTCGGTCCTGTGAAGTTTGAAGTGAAAGACCTGTCTTGGTATCAGTGGTCAGCGATGCAGTGTGTGTGTGAGCCCGCGGTCGGGGAGAGCCTGCCTTTTGTGGGAGCCCCGCATCGGGGAGTGCCTGCCTTTCGTGGGAACCCCGCCCTCGGGGCGATGGGTGGCGGTCTGCGAGGCTTTTCGCGACGAGGGCGTCGCTCCTACATGGGGGATTGCCTGCTTTTTGTGTGAGCCCTGCCCTCGGGGCGATGGGTGGTGGTCTGCGAGGCTTTTCGCGACGAGGGCGTCGCTCCTACAGGGACATTGCCCTGCCTTTTGTAGGAGCCCCGCCCTCGGGGCGATGGGGGGTGGTCTGCGAGGCTTTTCGCGACGAGGGCGTCGCTCCTACAGGGG
>JAIXOX010000047.1 GCA_027486555.1 Comamonadaceae bacterium | reverse complement strand
CGCTTGGGCGTGCCCCAGCACGCTCTGCGCTTTTACTTCCCAAGACTGTGGCCTGAAGCCGAAGCTTGAGCACCCACGAACTCGCCAGCATCGTGCTGGCCAAACAACCCACCGTGACCAAGCTGGTGGGCCGCATGCAAGACGCCGGGTGGGTCAAGCGCTGCGACGCCGCACACGACAAACGTCAAAGCCTGGTGAGCCTCACGGCCGCAGGCCGGCGCAAAGTGCAGCCCCTGCTGAAGCAAGCCAAAGCGCACGAAGCGCAGGTGGTGTCGGCTTTGGGGGCCGAACCGGCGCATCAACTCAATCTCATGTTGGAACGCTTGATCGCAGCGCATAGCCGTGCCAGGGACAGCTGAGTCGCTTTCGGAGTTTTGAGTTGGCTGGTTGGATGCGGCTTTTTGTTACAGGCCGCTGTTGTAAGTTGCTTGCGCGGCAGTGGCTTGTTGCGATCAGGACAGGGTGGCTGGTTTACAGTGATTGCAGTCCTTCAAGGCTCATAGGGTAATCTGGTTGATTACGCCAAAGCGGTCGTTACTATCGATGCACCAGTTTTCTTGAAATCTTTTAAAAACTGGTTCGGTACGTCACTCTTATGGATCTTGGCTCTGCTGGATGAACTATCTTGTCATTAACGGGCGCAGTTTCACCCGGCAACAGAGTTGCATAGTAATACTGGATGTCATTGACTTTGGTGTTGAGCAGGTTAAATACGTCAATGGTCACATTGGATGGGCGATTTGTTAAATCACGCATGCTTCTGGAGATGCGCAGGTTAAATGTTGACGCAGGATCAGATCTCACTGAATTATCTTCAGTCAACGCACCACTGCCCAAGTACCGCCACTGCAAACTGCCAGACCAAGGCCCAATATCTTTGATTGTTGCCGTGATGGAGGCTACCGAATCAACCGCGTTGGGGATGCGATCTCCATTGACAAAGCGGGCATGAGTCAGTGCCAAGTCTGCATCCAGTAGAAAGTGATCGCTGGGCGTCCACCGGTTGTTAAATTCAATCCCCTGTCGTTGGCTGGCATGGCTTGCTTGTGTGGTGCCAGCATCGCCCACATACAACAACTCTGAATCAGATTTCAATTTCCAATAGCTTAATGAGCTTTGGAGATGGGAGAAAATTTCTGACCTCATACCCAATTCCCACCCTCGCAAAGCCACAAGACCAGGAACCGGGTCTACAGGATCATCTGTTTTGGGATCCGCCCTGGCAGTTGTGCCGCGCGCGTCATTGCTGTGGAATCCATTGCCCGTGTTGAAGAAGAACTCGGTCTTGTTCCACGGCCCAGCCACAAAGGTCAGCTTAGGAGAGAGCAGACTCGCGTTGGTTTTTCCTGAATTGGCAGAATTTGTCAAACTGGTCACGGAGAAGTAAGCCGTGTCAGCACGCAAACCCACAATGGTGCGCAACCAAGGGGTCAACCCAATGGTGCTTTGGCCATAAACCCCAAGCATCGTTTCGCGAACATCATCCACCCGCGTTGCACCCAAGACTTGTCGCGCTTGTGTTTCGTATAAGCCCACATGAATGCGGTCATTTCTCAGCTGCACGCCCACCTCAGATCGTGCATCCAAACTGCCCAGCATATGGTTCCATGACTTCGAGACTTTACCGCCAAAGATGTTTCTATCATCTTGCTGAGAAAACTGATCTCCCGTAACAGGCCGATCCATTGCATAGGTGAAGTTTGAAAAAAGTTGGAGTGCGTACTTCATCGCATAGGCAGTCACTTTCGTCTCGCCATTGCTGTCACGGTCATGCCATTCTCCGGAAAGGCTGTACCGTGACGTACTGCCGCCATCTGTTGGATCAACCGAATCGAATCGCCCAAATGGTCTGCCGTTCAATGTGCCAGAGTTGATCAATCTTTGAGGCACTTGATCTGTGGCATTCCAGACCGCGTCATAAGCCATCAAACTGATAGAGCCACCTGAATGACGTGTACCTTGGGTAATCCGAAAAACGGCATTTTTGCGTTGCAGCTTTTCAGGAACTGTCCACGGACCATCATTTCCCATCCACTCGAGCGCACCGAGCAAAGTGACGTCATCGCGAAGTGGAAGGGATTTTGCTAAAACACCCCGCTGGTAGCCATGTTGACCCAAGGTCACTTGGGCAAAAGACTCGTCCAGAAGTGATTTGTAATGAATATCAGCTGCGCCCGCCGCCGAAAAATCACCGTAATTTGCAAAGTAAGGACCCTTGCGGTATTCGATTCGGTCTACCAATTCGGGGATCAAAAAGTTCAAATCGGAGTACCCCTGACCATGCCCATGCGAGGGCATATTGACAGGCATGCCATCCACACTGCTCGCAAAATCGGTGCCATGATCCAAGTTGAAGCCACGCAAAAAATATTGATTGGCTTTGCCATCGCCTGAGTGCTGCGTGACGATGACGCCAGGTATGAATTCCAGAACTTCACCGGGACGAAGTGCGGCGCGGTTGGCAAGCAATGCAGACCGGATGACACCTTGTGAAGCCGCGTCGCTGCTCCCGACCGAGTTGTCATAGTGTCGCCCCGTCACGGTGACCTGATGGCGTACGGCCAAGTTGGCTTCAGTCGCGTCGCCTTCTGTGGCAAGAGCGCCCAGCACCTGTTCGCAAGTGTTCGGGCACCGGGTCACCTGCGCATGCGCCATGGCCCAATTTAACCCTATCAATGCGGCAGCCACAATTTTCATTTGAACTCCAAAAATGGACAAAGATGAATTTAAAAACCTTGTACTACACGTTCGATGAACCAAAAAGTACCGGCCATCATGCCCACCACCGAACCATAATGCGACGCTTGCAGTAGGCCCTTAGACCCAACTGATCGCTTCAGAAGCAGGACAAACAAGCTCGCAAAAACCGCGACGCTGATCTGCGCCAACTCAATGCCAAGATTGAACCCTGCAAGCGCGAAAATGAATGGGCTGCTGCCCGTTGGCCACTGCGTCAAGCCACTCAACGCACCCGCCAAGCCAAGCCCATGCACCAGTGCGCAAACAAACACCATCAGCAGCCGGACGAAAGATGGCACCACCTTGGCGCGCCTGCGTGTCCACACATCGAAAGCAGCCATCCCCACAATGGTTGCCGCAATAGCAGGTTCGACAAGTTGCTCAGAGACCGAAAATCCACCCCAAACGCAAGCCGCAAGTGTGATGGCGTGACCCGCTGTGAAGCAAGTCAAGGCGCCGGCCAAGGCCACTAAGCGCCAACCCGCCGACAGGACGACAAGCAGAAACAGCAGATGGTCCGCGCCACTGAGCACATGGCTTGCACCAGTACGTACGTACTCACTGAACACGGCCGCCGAGCTGGGAAATAGAGTTTTCTTGTTGTTGTCGGTCGTGAACCTTAACCACTGTTTTTCCGACTGACGCGTGATCGTCAAGTCCTGAGTTTGCTCGCCATCGTTTTGACCAAACAGCGAAAAATGCAGCTCAAGGTTGGAAAACGCAGTAGAAGTTGACTTGTCCACATTGGACCCGTGCGGATTCAAGTCAAATCGACCCAATACGACAAGGTGACTGGCTGGTGATTCGGGTGTGTTGTCTGCAGGTGCAATATCGACCATGACCAATTGAAGGGGTAACGCCCGATCAGGCCCCATCATTTGAATGCCCGCTTGGATCTGCTGACGAATGGCACCGTCATGGCGCGCCAATTCAGCTTTGGACATGTTGCCATCTTGATCCTCGTCAACGCCCTGTAAAGCCGAAACAGGCACAGAAAGCACCAAGAACGCAGCCTGGTCAACCATGTTCAAAGTGCCACTTTGAGCAGCGACCCAATGCGCGTGCGCGGTGGCCGAAGCCAACAAGGTTCCGCAGATTAAAAGACCTGCTGCAATCGATTTGGCGCAGCAGCGCCCAAGCCAGGCACGCATCACAGTGCCCCCTTCACGCAGCGCTGCAGGAAAGGAAAGGTATCGGTTGCAAAGTAGTGGTAAATGCCCTGAGGAAACTCGGGCGTCACGCCCGTGCGACCGTTGCATTCGTCTAAATCTCCAAGCCCAGCAATGTACTCATAGTCCTGAAGGAAGGTGCCCATGGGATAAAGACTCGAGGCGGGCCGGTGCGCATCAGGCTCGGCCTTCGTTCGGTAGCTGCTCTTGATGACCTTCACCGCCGATGTTGCATTGTTGGGCTCGGCGTACCCGTATCTGGCATAGATGGGGAAACCATCTGCTGCCCACCCTACCAGTGTCATGGCTTGGCCTTTGCTCAATTTCTTGATAAAGCCCTCAGGTATACCGTGGTAATGGTAGACCCCGCCGGGCTGCACATGGGCGTTGTTGCTGTCTGCCCCGAAATTAAACGATGTTTGCCCCAGCGCCTCCATCCGCCATCGACCCGCACGACCCAACAAAGTGCAGTTGCTGCCGCTGTCGTTGCAGTTACCCCCAGTTCCCGGGTCGATCTTGACACCGTTCAACATAAAGCCTGTGTCGCCCTGCGGACCTCCGAGCTCTTTGGCCGTTTCTGTGAGAACAGGTGCGATGGGTGTACTGAAGCTGATCGCCTGAGTGGCAATTTTGAAGTCCAGGTCGGCCTGGATATGGAATGGACCCACATCGTGATCGGGCACACCATTGGCCACCAGCTTGCGTGCGCTACTGGTGCAGGTCCAGTTAGCGATGCTGCTCAGGCGAACAAGCGGATGGGCATTCATGCCGTTGTGGCTGTATTCACAGGCTACGCCAGATGTCACTGATCCAATCGGATTGGCAGTAAAAGTCGAAGTGTAAGTGCGACTACACCCGACGCTGACCACCAGTGAGATGGTGGCGCCGAATGCTGTGCTCCATGCACGCAGAGACTTCAAAGCTGGCCTTTCACACAGCGTTGCAGGTAAGGAAAAGTATCCGTCGCGTAGTAGTGGTAAATGCCATTTGGAAATTCAGGCGTGACACCCGTGCGGCCGTTGCATTCATCCAAATCACCAGAACCCGACACATACTCATAGTCTTGTGTAAAGGCGCCCATCGGGTACAGACTTGTTGCAGGCCGATTGGCATCGGGAGAGGTTTTCAGCTTGTAGCTGGAGGTGACAACCTTGATGGCCGAACTGGCATCGGAGGCCGTGCTGTAACCATGGCGCGCATAAATGGGAAAGCCATCAGCAGCCCAACCGATCAAGGCCATGGACATGGCGACGCCCTTGTTGAGTTTGGTCACCAAGCCCTCAGGAATGCCGTGGTAGTGATAGGTGCCTTGCGGCTGCACATGCGCGTTGTTGCTGTCAGTGCCAAATCTGAACGAATTCTGCCCCAATGCTTCAATGCTCCATGCACCTGTGCCGCGTCCTAAATCGCAAGCGCCCGAGTTATCGCACGCACCCGCAGTCCCAGGATCAAAGACGATGCCATTCAATGCCATCCCTGGTTTGTTCTGCGCGCCAACACGCGGCGTGATCACATTGGTCTTTGTTGGGGCTACAGCGACGGAGGCTGAAATGTTTTGTGCAGAGATGGCGTTGGGGTTGTCGGTGCTGGGAAAGGTGCCAACAGCATGGTCTGGCAGCCCGTTTGCCGTGATAGAGCGCAAGGTGCTGCTGCAAGACCAAGTCGCTGTCGCTGTGGCATTGACAGAGGGTGAACTGTTGAAAAGACTGGAAGCGTAGTTGCAAAGTACTGCAGCCGTACTGGTGCCTGATTCTGTACTGTCAGTGCTGCTGGTGCTGCTGCTGCCACCGCCGCAAGCGCTCAGCGTCATGGCGAGAGCACCGACAACAGTGAGATGGAAAAGTGTGTGTATGGACATTGAAAATTTCCTAAGTTGGTGGTGATGAAAAATTTTAAAAACGGTAATTGGCAAACAAGCCATAGCTGGTTTGAGCGCCGTTTTTAACGGTCGGGCTGTTTGCGGCATCGCCCTGCAGTTTGGAAACACTGAGCTTGGCACCCAGGCTCCATTCACGCGAAATCTCATAATTTGCACTGGCGCCGAACCGCAAGGCATTGATACCCGCTGCGGCCTTGTAAGTGCCATAGCCGGAACTCGCACTTTGTGCCGCAGTGACACCGTAGTAGGTCTGCGCGTACTGGCCGTCCATCAAAGTCATGCCAGGGCCTGCACTCAAAACCCATTTTTCCATGGGTCTGGTGTTGAACATGACATCCACGAGTCCAAGCGTGCCTTGCTGATGCCCACCGATATCTCGAATGATGCTGGCCGACGCGCTGACAGCGCCCACGGAGTAGCGGCCAGACACCGCACCTAAAGTTGTTTGTTTGATTTCCCCAAGGCTTGACAGCGCAGTGCCTTCGTTCGCGGTGCGTGAATTACCTAACCCTGTGCCTATACCCAAGCCGAGACGCCAAGGTCCTTCCTGGATCAGGGTATAGCTCACCCCAAAAGGCACCCCCGCGCCGGCCAAGGCACCTATTTGGAAACGACCTTTAGTGGCATTGAAGACGGGCATGACCCCAGTGCGCGTCTCATTGCTGCCGGGATATTTGGGCTGCGCAATGACGCCCATGCCGACATTGAAATGCCAAGCATCGTCATCGATGGGTTGTGCAAAAACCAACGGGCTCACAGCCATCGAAGTCAAGGCCATCAACAGCACGAGATGTTGAATAGAAATAAATCTAAACCGGGGCATGACACATTTCAGATTGATCGACATAAGTGGTTCATGGGTATTTACTGTTTGGGTAAAGGTGGGCTGCCAAATGGCGCGTCTTTAGGCTTGCAGGCGAGTGGCTTACCCTCAGGCGCCCAGCAAGTACCCTTCATGGCGCCACGCGGTGACGTAAAGCTGCACACATGGCCGCTGCTCAAGGATTGACATGCTGCCAATGCCTCTGGTGGCGGTTGGGATGGTCCGCCTTTGCCATCTGTGGGCTGTGCAGAGAGCGCGCAGCAAGCTGTCAACGCTGCAGTAAACGCAGTCAGACCTAAAACGCGAGCAAAAGGCCTGTTCAAAATCTTGTTCAATTTCATGGGACGGTTCCAAATTTTTCGGTATGCACTGGCCACACCGTTTCTCGATTGTGAAAAATCAATATGGAGAAAATATGTGGGAATGCTCACAATCTCTCCACATTTGCCTGGCCCAATAGAAAAACAATCATGCGATTTCGCCTTGCCCACACCCAAGCACTTGTGTTGCTGTCTACCGTACTCTTGACGGTGCTTTGCATGGGTGCTTTGAATGCATGGAATCTGCGCAATGGTTTTTCTGATTTTTTAGCCAGTCGCGATATCGAGCGCCTAGAGAAATTCGCAGCCCTGGTATCAGCTCGCGCTGAAATAGCCGGTGGTTTGGATGCCTTGGCGGCCCAGGGTGTGGATATGCACGTGCTCTTGCACGAGTTTGGACGGGCGCAAGGTGCCTTGCCAAGCAGGCCCCTGTTGCCTCGCATGATAGGTTCTGAAGGAGGTTTCTTTGCCCCGCCGCTGCCGCCTATTGACAGCATTGACGCCTTCAAGGACCGGGTCGCACTCTATGCCCCCAACGGTCAACCGCTATTAGGTAAATCACTCCCGGCCGATGCAGCCAAGCATGTGGAGAGACCTGTTTATGTGCAGGGTCAAGAGGTCGCTGTGATGCACATGCTGAAACTCAAGCCGGTGCCAGACGATGTCGAAGCCAAGTTCCTGACTTCACAATATCAAAGCATCATTATTGTGGCGGGCGTATTGTTATTTGTCGCCTTGTTGAGCGCTCTATGGGTTGCCCGCCATTGGGTGCGCCCCTTGATCGAAATACAGGCGGCCACCGAGAAAATCGCCGAGGGCGCATTTGACACCAGACTCACCACGCACCGTACGGATGAGATTGGAGACACCATGCGAAACATCAACCGAATGGCTGAAGGCCTTCATAAATTGGAAACTTCACGCCGACAATGGATCGCTGACATGTCGCATGAATTGCGGACACCTCTGACCGTGCTGCGTGGTGAAATTGATGCACTGATAGAGGGTGTCATCGCGATGTCGCCGCAGGCCCATTTCTCGCTGCGCGAGGAGATTCTGCAACTCAACGCTTTGGTCGATGATTTACACCTGCTGGCCATGGCCGATTTGCGGGCTCTGCCTTGCTACTTTGAAGATATAGACGCTGTGTCGATAGTTGAAAGTGTTGTTCAGCGTTTTTCACTGCGGGCAAGTCAACGGGGCCTGAGGCTTCTGTTGCAAAGCAAGCCGGAGGTGCCAATTCAAGTGCGCTGGGATGCCAAGCGCATGGAACAACTGCTGAGCAATGTGCTGGACAACAGCCTGCGCTACACCGACGCACCGGGGCAGGTTTTTGTGCAAATTCAAACCGATGGGAACCAGGTCACCATCATCGTGGAAGATACGGCACCGGGCTTGTCCACCATTGATCTAATGCGTATTTTTGAGCCCTTGTACCTGGCAGATCCCGCCAGGGGACGTGAGGCGGGTGGCAGCGGCCTGGGACTGGCGATCTGCCAACAGATTGCCCATGCCCATCACGGCGTCATACGGGCCAAGGCTTCGCCAAAAGGCGGGGTTCAGTTTCTCATTGAATTGCCCAGTGAGGGAGACACAGAGGCATGAAAACTCAAACCTTGAGCCGTGTACTGGTCGTGGAAGACGACCGCAAAATTTCGGACCTGCTGCTGAACTACTTGCGCGCAGATGGTTATGAAGCGACACCGGTCTTTGACGGGCATGAGGCCGTGCAGTGCATCTCACAAAATGCTCCTGATCTCGTGATCTTGGATTGGATGTTGCCAGGCATGGACGGCATTGGCGTATGTAAGGCAGTACGCGCATTCAGTGATGTTCCCATTCTGATGTTGACTGCGCGCATCGACGAACTAGACCGTTTGCTTGGACTCGACACAGGTGCAGATGATTACGTCTGCAAGCCTTTCGCGCCGCGAGAGGTTGTGGCACGCGTTCGCGCACTCTTGCGCAGAGCAAGCGGTAAGGTTAAAGCATCACCACAAGCCTGGCTTGTCGAGGATGCCTCTTTCAGAATCAGTTGGATGGGGCAGTGGCTACCTTTGACCCGGATTGAATTCATGATGTTCAGAACCTTGCTGGCCCGCCCGGGTAGGGTCTTCTCACGCGAGCAATTGCTGGTCAGCGTGCACGACAGTCAACGGGACATCAGTGACCGGGCCATCGATACCCACATCAAGAACCTGCGCAAAAAGGTGCAGGCAGTTGAACCCGCAAAGGACTGCATCGCATCAGTCTACGGGCTTGGCTATCGATTTGATATACCCGAGTGAACCTGGATCAAAGGCGTTGTGCATTGACCCTTTGCAAAGTGGCCCGTGACATTTCGAATTTTAGTTATTTCGGACTCCACGGTTATTTGAAAAATTTGATGACTGCCTTCTAATAAAAAAGAGTCTCCCACAGAATCAGAGAACAACTTCTTTGGGGGCGTATTCAACCTACCGCTAGCAGCACCGCATCTGAGTATTAGGCACGCTCAATTGGCCATCGAGCGCGTAAACCTTCAACGACCGTAATCGAGCCTGAGCGGAGCAGCCCATCAATCAGCGTCTCCCTCGCTGCTACGTAAGACTTAAATCCCCTCATTCCGGCACCACCGCCGTGACCTCAATCTCCACCAGCGCACGGTCCTCTACCAAATCAGCCACTTGCACGAGCGTCATGGCCGGGTAGTTTTTGCCAATGACTTCCTGATAGACCTTGCCCAGCTCGCGGCCACGGGCGAGGTATTCCTTCTTGTCTTTGACGTACCAGGTCATGCGGACCATGTGCTGTGGGCCTGCGCCTGCGCACGCGAGCGTGTCGACAATGTTTTGCAGGGCTTGGCGGCACTGGGCCACAAAGTCGTCGGTCTCGAATTGGGCTTTGCCGTTCCAGCCGATCATGCCGGCGACGAACACCATGCGGCCACGCGCTTCGATGCCGTTGGCATAGCCTTTGGCGGGTGCCCAGCCTTCGGGTTGGAGGATATTGAACATGGGGTCTCTTTCCATAAAAATGTTCATCTGTCTTTGTAGGAGCCAGCCCTGCTGGCGATGTTGGTTTGCACGCCATCGCTTGCAGGGCAAGCTCCTACAGAAAGCCTGTTTCGGATTCAGATCAATCCATTTGACGCAGCTTGAAGCGCTGCAGCTTGCCGGTTTCGGTGCGCGGCAGCACGTCCATGAACACGATTTTGCGCGGGTACTTGAACGGTGCGATGGTTTGTTTGACGTGCTCTTGCAAGGCTTTTTCCATGGCGGCGTCGCCCGTGTGGCCGGGCTTGAGCACCACATAGGCCTGCACGATGTGGCCACGGTCTTCGTCGGGCATGCCGACCACGCCGCACTCGGCCACAGCCGGGTGTTGCAGTAAGGCGCCTTCGACCTCGGGGCCTGCGATGTTGTAGCCGGCCGAGATGATCATGTCGTCGTTGCGGGCCTGGTAGCTGAAGTAGCCGTCGGCGTCCATGACGAAGGTGTCGCCGGGTAGGTTCCAGCCGTCTTTCACATAGTCTTGCTGGCGCGGGTCGGCCAGGTATTTGCAGCCCGTGGGGCCGCGCACCGCCAAACGTCCCACCACGCCGGGCGGCACGGGCTGCATGTCGTCGTCCACAATCTGCGCCACATAGCCGGGCACCACCTGGCCGATGCTGCCCG
Source organism: Comamonadaceae bacterium (assembly GCA_027486555.1). Taxonomy (GTDB): domain Bacteria; phylum Pseudomonadota; class Gammaproteobacteria; order Burkholderiales; family Burkholderiaceae_C; genus Limnohabitans_A. The sequence goes on along the minus strand of JAIXOX010000047.1, from coordinate 7,748 downwards.
CTCGCACCTGCTGGCCCGCGCTGGAGATGTAGATGTGGATCACCTCGGTGCCGCCAATGCCGTCGGTCATCTCGATGCCGGTGGCCTGCTTCCACAACTGGCGGGTGGCGTCGGGCAAGGCCTCGCCTGCCGACACCGGGTGCTGGAGGCTGCTCAGGTCGTGCTGCCCCGCCATCGTCGCCATTTGGCGGTACATGGTGGGCGCGGTGTAGCACTGCGTGACGCGGTATTTGGCGACGGTCTGCAACAAGGTCTCGGGCGTGTGCTTTTCGAGCAGCACAGTGCTCGCGCCATAGCGAAGCGGAAACGCCAGCAAACCGCCCAGCCCAAAGGTGAAAGCAATCGGCGGTGTGCCGCAGACCACGTCGTTTTCGGTCATGCGCAGGATGTGGCGCGGGAACAGGTCGCACATGGCCAGCACATCGCGGTGAAAGTGCATGGTGCCCTTGGGCTTGCCCGTGGTGCCACTGGTGAAGGCGATCAGGCACACGTCGTCGCGGCTGGTGGCGTGCGGCGTGTAGGCAGCGTTGTGCCGCTGCATGCGCTGCTCCAGACCATCGGCCGCTTCGCTGCGGAACATCACGCTCTGTTGGAGGCAAGGCACATGGCTGGCGTGGCCGGGTGTCATGCAGTGCTGCAGTTCGTCGGCCAGCAGGCTGTCGCACAGCGCGGCGCTGACCTGCGCTTTGTCGATGATTTGCGCCAACTCGCCCGCACGCAGCAGCGGCATGGTGGGCACCGCCACCAAACCGGCCTTGAGTGCGCCGAGCAAACAAGCGGCCATCATGGGGCTGTTGCCGCCGCGCAGCAAAATGCGGTTACCGGGAACGAGGCCCATCTCTTGCGTCAGCACCTGGGCGATGCGCTTGCTTTTGTCCTGCAGCTGGGCATAGGTCCAGCTGAAGTCGCCCCCGCCCTTGTTGAAGTCACTCACGCCGTGCAGCGCGATGCGGTCGCCCCGACCTTCGCGTACATGCCGGTCCACCAGTTCAACCGCGCAGTTGAGTTGGTCGGGGTAGTTCAGCTCGGGTCGGTCGGCCATGAACACGGGCCATTGGTCGGGCGGGGGCAAGTGGCCGCGTGTGAACGTGTCCACTTGCGTGCTTGGTAAAAGTGTGTTCCAGTCGTTCATGTCGTCTCCGTTTTTCTCGTGCTCGTCATGTCCAGAGAAGCCTTTGGCCTTTGCAGGTCGGCGGCTTCAGCGCTGACATAGCGACTTCCCAAAAACCACATCGTCGGAGCTAAAGCTACCGACCCCCAGAGAACCCTTTATTTGTAGGAGCTCCCCCCGTGAGCGATGGTTTTTGCAGGGCGTGTGCCACGCCCATCGCCCACAGGGTGGGCTCCTACAGAAGAAGGAGTGCTCCCATTCAACCCTTCAACAAGTCCCTGCCAATGATCAGCTGCTGCACCTCGGTCGCGCCTTCGTAAATGCGCAGCGCCCGGATCTCGCGGTACAGCGACTCGACCATCACGCCTTTTCTGACGCCCATACCGCCGTGCATCTGCACCGCCATGTCGATGATCTGTTGCGCGTTTTCGGTCGCGGTCATCTTGGCCATGGCGGCTTCGCGGGAGATGCGTGCGCCCTGGTCGCGCAGCCAAGCGGCGCGGTAGGTCAAGAGCGTGGCAGCGTCAAGCATGGTGGCCATTTGCGCGATCTTGGTTTGGGTGATCTGAAAGTCGCCCAAGCTTTGGCCAAACATCTTGCGCGAACGCGCCCAAGCGATGGACTCGTGCAGCGCACGCCGCCCAAAGCCCAAAGCGGCTGCGGCCACTGAAGTGCGGAACACATCGAGCGTGGCCATGGCCACCTTGAAGCCTTGGCCTGCCTCGCCAATGCGCTGCGCTGAAGCCACCTTGCAGTTGTCAAACTTGAGCGTGGCCAGCGGGTGCGGCGCGATGACGTCGATGCGCTCTTCGATGGACAGCCCGGGCGTGTCGGCATCCACAATGAAGGCGGTGATGCCCCGCGCCCCCGGCGCTTCGCCCGAGCGCGCAAACACCACATAAAAGTCGGCAATGCCGCCGTTGCTGATCCAGGTCTTGCGGCCGTTCAGCACATAGCCTTCTGCCGTGACGGTGGCGCTGCACTGCATGGCGGCCACGTCAGAACCCGCCTCAGGTTCGCTCAAAGCAAAAGCCGATAAAGCCTGACCCGAAGCCACACGGGGCAAGTAGCGCTGCTTTTGGTCAGGCGAGCCCATGAGGCTGATGGCCCCGGTGCCCAGGCCCTGCATGGCAAAAGCGAAGTCCGACAGGCCGTTGTGAAAAGCCAGCGTCTCGCGCAGCAGGCACAGCTGGCGCGTGTCGATCACGTCCGATGCGGCGCCATAGGCCGTGCCGGACACCGCGTGCTTGAGCCAACCGCCGCTGCCCAGCAGGCGCACCAGGCGGATGCATTCGGCGTCGACCGCGTCGCGGCTTTCGGCGTGGTGGGCGTGCGCGAGGTGCTCGTTGCACCAGGCGTCCAGCCGTAACTTGAAGCCACGGTGGCTTTCGTCAAAGAAGGGCCAGTCGAGTTCTACTGGGTGAGTGGCTTGGTGGTCTGACATGACTCAGTCCCCTTCAAAGATGGGCGTTTGCTTGGCCACAAAGGCGTGGTACGCCCGGTGGAAGTCGTTGGTGGCCATGCAGATGGCCTGCGCTTGGGCTTCGGCCTCGATGGCTTCGTCCACGCCCATGTTCCATTCTTGTTGCAGCATTTTTTTGGTGATGCCGTTGGCAAAAGTAGGACCCGCCACCAGTTGGGCGGCGATGGCCTGCGCATCGGCCAGCACGCTGTCGGCCTCGCACACGCGGTTGTAAAAACCCCAGCGCTCGGCCTCCAGCGCGCCCAAGCCGCGCCCGGTGAACAGCAGCTCACTCGCACGGCCCTGGCCAATGATGCGCGGCAGCAATGCGCAAGCACCCATGTCGCAACCGGCCAAACCGACCTTGTTGAACAGGAAATAGGTTTTGCTGCGCTCGGTGCCGTAGCGCAGGTCTGACGCCATGGCCAAAATGGCCCCGGCTCCTGCGCACACGCCGTCAATGGCGGCAACGATGGGTTGTGGGCAGGCGCGCATGGCCTTGACCAAATCGCCCGTCATGCGGGTGAAAGCCAAGAGACCAGGCATGTCGAGTTTTGTAAGCGGGCCGATGATTTCGTGCACATCGCCACCGGAGCAAAAATTTCCGCCTGCCCCTGTGATGACCACCGCGTGAATGTCGGGTGCGTAAGGCAATGCGCGGAAGAAGTCGCGCAGCTCGGCATACGAGTCAAACGACAGCGGGTTCTTGCGCTCGGGGCGGTTCAGGCTCACCGTGGCCACACCGTCTTTGACGGACAGCAAAAAATGCTCGGGCTGGTAGCGCGCCATGGGCTGGTTATGGCGGGGCAGCTGGTGCGGCTGGCCGGGCAGGTAGCGTTGGCTCATTTTGTCTCCTTCGAGTGTGTTGGTGTGCCGGACTTCAAGGTGCCCAGCAAGGCCTGTAGATGTTCCTGTTGGTTTGCTGCCAGCGGCGCGAGCAATTCAACCACCCAGCCTTCATGGGCTTGGGCCATAGCGGCAAATGCGGTGCGCCCCGCTTCGGTCAAGCTGACGGTGAAAGATCGGCGATCGCTGGCTTGCATTTGCCGCTGCACCAGTTGTTCTTTTTCGAGCTGGTCCACGATGCTGGTGACGTTGCCACCCGTGACCATCATGCGGCGCGACAGCTCGCTCATCGACAGGCCTTGCGGCTCGCGTTCGAGCTGAGCCATCAGGTCAAAGCGCGGCAGTGTGATGCCAAATTGCTCACGCAGGCGCTGACGGATCGTGTCTTCGATGCGCGTGGTACACGAGAGTAGCCGCAGCCACAGGCGCAGCGAGGCGTGGTGCTCGGCGTGCGCACGCACTTCCATGTCAGTCGCATCGATGTTCATCCTGCCAACTCCCCACCGTCAATGGCAATGGCTTGGCCGTTGATCGCGTCGCTGCCTGCAGCGCACAACCACAGCACGCTTTGCGCGACTTCTTGCGGCTGCACCAAGCGCTGCTGCGGGTTGCTGGCGGCCAGGGCCTGAAGCGCTTCGGCTTCGCTCTTGCCAGTTTTGCCCACGATGTTTTGCACCGCTTCGCGCACGATGTCGGTCTCCGTGTAGCCGGGGCAAATGGCGTTCACCGTCACGCCCTTGCGCGCCAATTCAAGCGCGAGTGCTTTGGTCAAACCCACCACACCGTGCTTTGCCGCCACATAGGCGCTGACATAGGCATAGCCTTTGAGACCAGCTGTGCTGGCGATGTTGACGATGCGACCGGGCGTTCCCGCCTTCGCGGCTTCGAGCATGCCCGGCAGCACGGCCTGAATGCAGTGGTAAGTGCCTGTCAGGTTGACGTTCAGCATCTGCTGCCAGAGCGCGGCATCGGTCTTGGCAAAGGGCTGGCTGCTCGCTTGGCCTGCGTTGTTGACCAAGATGTTCACGGGGCCAAAGCGGGCCTGGGCCTGCTGAACCGCAGCTTGCACGGCTTGTTCATCGGCCACGTCCATGGGTGCGATCAACACCGCCACATCGGGCACTTGTACGCGCAGCGCTTCTGCCTGGGCTTGCAGCGTGCCTTGCGAGCGCCCGCAGAGCGTGAGTCGGCAACCCGCTTGCGCTAGCTGCAGTGCGATGACCGCACCAATGCCTGCACCTGCGCCGGTGATGAGGGCGTGGCGATTGCTCAGCATGGCTTAATTCCTGTAGGAGCTGTGTCCTCGCCGCCATTGCAATTTGTAAGAGCCACCTCGCCCTGATTGTTTTCTGTGGGAGCGGCGCCCTCGCCGCGATGGATACCCAATCGCCGCGAGGGCGCGGCTCCCACAAATTCAAATTGCAAGGAAGGTGAAGTCCTGCCATGTGAATCCGACATCTCAGTCCCCCTTTGTCGCCGCCTGCTGGGCACGCTCGCGGGCAAATCCCGCTTCTAGTTGAGGCTTTCCCGACTCGTAGGCGCGGGGCCAGGCGATGTCTTTGAAGCCAATGCGAGCCGCTTCGGTCAGCGTCCAAGCCGGGTTGGCCAGGTGTGGGCGAGCCACGGCGCACAGGTCGGCGCGGCCTGCGGCCAAGATGCTGTTGACGTGGTCCGCCTCACTGATGGCACCCACTGCGATGGTGGCGATGCCCGCTTCTTGGCGTATACGGTCGGCAAACGGCGTCTGGTACATGCGGCCGTAAGTGGGCTTTTGCTTGGCGCTGACCTGGCCCGACGAACAGTCGATCATGTCGGCACCTGCAGCCTTGAAGGCGCGGGCAATCTCGACCGCATCGGTGGGCGTGATGCCGCCTTCGACCCAGTCATGCGCCGAGATGCGCACCGACATGGGAAGTTCTTTCGGCCAGGCAGCACGAACGGCAGCGAACACTTCGATCGGGTAACGCAAGCGGTTGGCGAGCGAGCCGCCGTAGTCGTCAGTGCGTTGGTTGGTGAGCGGGCTGATGAAGCTCGACAGCAGGTAGCCGTGGGCGCAGTGCAGTTCGAGCCAGTCAAAACCGGCTTGGGTTGCCCGCTGCGTGGCCGCCACAAAGTCGGCCGTGACGCGGTCCATGTCGGCGCGGCTCATTGCGCGGGGTACATCGCCATGCGGCAAATAAGGCTGGGCGGAGGCCGCAATCAAAGGCCAGTTGCCTTCAACGTCATCTGCGGGCACGGGCTGGTCCATGCCAGCGCCTTGCCAAGGGCGGCAGCTCGAGCCTTTGGGTCCGGCGTGGCCGATTTGCAAGCCGATTTTTGCGTCGGTTTTGGTGTGCACCCAGTTGGTGATGCGTTTGAAATCTTCGGTCTGCGCATCGTTCCACAGGCCCGGGCAGCCGTGGGTGATGCGGCCGTCGGCACCTGGCGCGGTCATCTCGACCATCACCAAACCTGCGCCCCCCATGGCGCGTGCGCCCAGGTGCACCAGGTGGTCGTCGCCCACGCGGCCGTCGACGGCCATGTACTGCGCCATCGGCGAGACAACAACGCGGTTCTTGAGCGTGACCGAGCGCTGGGTGTAGGGCGTGAACATGGGTGGCCTGATGCCAGGCTGGGCCGTGCGGCTCGCAAACCAGGCTTCGTAGCCTTCCAGCCAGCCCTTGTCACGCAGACGCAAATTCTCGTGGCTGATGCGCTGGCTGCGGGTGAGCATGGAGTACATGAACTGTTCGGGTTCGAGCTGGTCGCAGTAGCGCTCGCCGCAGACCTCGAACCACTCCATCGCGTTCCAAGCGGCGTTTTGCAGGCGGATCACGTCGATTTGACGTACGGACTGGTAATGCTGCAGCACCTCGGGAATGTGCTCGGCGGTGTCGCCCAGCGCCTTGAACTGGCGCACCAACTCGATGGCGTCTTCGAGCGCGAGCTTGGTGCCCGAGCCAATCGCAAAGTGCGCGGTGTGCACCGCGTCGCCCATCAGCACCACATGGCTGTTGCCGTTGAAATGCGACCAATTTTCGCACTTGACACGCTGGAAGTTCAACCAAGCCGAGCCGCGCAGGTGGCGGGCGTTGGTCATCAACTTTTCGCCTTGCAGGTTCTTGGCAAAGAGCTTTTCGCAGAAGTCTATTGAAGCATCCTGATCGGCCTTGTCAAGACCGTGCGCCAGCCAGACGTGCTCGGGGCACTCGACGATGAAGGTCGATGTTTGGTTGTCAAACTTGTAGACGTGGGCCTGGAACCAACCATGCTCGGTCTTCTCGAACAAAAAGGTGAAAGCGTCGTATTGACGGTTGGTGCCTAGCCAGATGAAGCGATTGGGACGCGTCACGATGTCGGGCTTGAACACTTCAGGGAGCCGGCTGCGCACACGCGAATTGACACCATCGCTGGCGATGATCAGGTCGGCATCGGGAAAGTCCAGATCCGAATTCACGTCTTGTTCAAACATGAGCTTGACGCCCACTTGCTCGCAACGATCTTGCAGGATGTTGAGCAACTTCTTACGACCGATGCCCACAAACCCGTGACCGCCTGAGCGGATCACCCGGTCTTTGAAGTGCAACTCAATGTCATCCCAATGGTTGAAGGCTTGCTCCACCTCTGCAGCGGTTTCTTTGTCCCACTCGCGCATGTTCTCCAGCGTCTGGTCTGAAAACACCACGCCCCAACCAAAAGTGTCATAAGGCTTGTTCCGCTCCACCACGGTGATGTCGTGCTGGGGGTCGAGCTTTTTCATAAGCAACGCGAAGTACAGGCCCGATGGACCCCCGCCAATGCACACGATTTTCATTTTCACTCTCTTTGCTATAGACCACACAAGCCTTTAATTCAGGCCTATATATTTCATGCCTCAAGTATCTGGGCAAGTGAAGGGTCGGTCAATCGGGGAGTAACCCGTAGAGATGAAATGCAAAGGGAAGGTGCGGATGAAGAAATGCTTCGCACAAAGCAAAACGCCCCACCGAACGGTGAGGCGTTTTGGGCTGTTAAAAGCCTGACGATGTCCTACTTTCACACGGGAATCCGCACTATCATCGGCGCTAAGTCGTTTCACGGTCCTGTTCGAGATGGGAAGGAGTGGGGCCAACTTGCTATGGTCATCAGGCATAACTTGGTGTCATCTTGACGCGAGTCAAGACAACGAATTCATAGAGTTTCGAATCAGATTTTGGCTTTGCAACCGGGCTATTGACCCGGCCTTTGAGCCTTTTTGAATGCGTCAACTTGGCATAACTTCCCTGACCAATGCACACCTTGCGGCGTGTGATCAAAGTTATAGGGTCAAGCCTCACGAGCAATTAGTACAGGTTAGCTTAACGCATTACT
>JAIXOX010000119.1 GCA_027486555.1 Comamonadaceae bacterium | reverse complement strand
GGCTTGGCGTTGGCACCACCGGGAATGGGGTGCAGCATGGGCGTTTCGACTTCCAAAAAGCCGTGCTGGACCATGAATTCGCGAATGCCGCTCACGGCCTTGCTGCGGACCACAAAGCGTTTGCGGGCGGCTTCGTCGGTCATCAGGTCGACGTAGCGCTGGCGGTACTTCACTTCCTGGTCGGCAATGCCGTGGAACTTGTCGGGCATGGGGCGCAGGCTCTTGGTGAGCATGCGGATGCGGGTCGCGTGGATGGACAACTCACCCGTGCGGGTTTTGAACAAATGGCCTTCCACGCCCACGATGTCGCCCAAGTCCCAGTGCTTGAACAGGGCGTAGAGGTCTTCGCCCACGTCGTCGCGGGTGACATAGACCTGGATGCGGCCGGTGGCGTCTTGCAGGGTGGCAAAGCTGGCCTTGCCCATGACGCGTTTGAGCATCATTCGGCCCGCCACCTTGGCGGTGGTTTTGGCCACGCCTTCGCCGTTCAAGGCTTCGGCGTCTTTGTCGCCGTGGGCTTGGTGCAGGTTGGCGGCGTGGTGCTCAGGCTTGAAGTCGTTGGGGAAGGTCACGCCTTTGCCGTCGGCCTGTGCCTGGCGCATGGCCTTGAGTTTTTCGCGGCGCTCGGCGATCAGCTGGTTTTCATCTTCTGGGGCTGGTGCAGGAGCTGGTGCCGTTTGGGCGTTGGCGTTCGTGTCGGACATGGCAGGCGGTGGTTGGGTTGGGTGCGCTGGGTACCTGAACCGGGGTTGCGGTGAAGTGTGATTGCGCCAAGGCGCAAAGCCGTCTATTTTAGGAGTTTGCCGGGGGCTTTTGGCCGGGGCTGGTCGGGTTCTGGGTGGAGGGTTCCGCCGGTACCACCAGATCGCCCACCAACTCCAGGCGCATCAAGGGCTCTTGCAGGGCAAACAGGCGGTATTTCATCTGCAAAGGCAGGGGCAGCAACTCGCCCCAGCGATGGGACAGCCAGCTGCAGTCTTGCAGCCGCCAGGCTTCGCTCCATGACGGCACCACGCTGGGCTGGGCGCTCAACTGGGTCAGGGCTTCGTGCATTTGGGTGGACAGGTGTTGCAGGTCTTCGGGCACTTGCACGGCAGGCTCAGGCGGCATGGGCTGTACCCGGCCCAGCCACAGGCCGTCACTCCTTTGCTGTGTGGCCTCGATGCGAAACTTTTCTATGCCCCTGCACCAAACCATGACCAAACCTGGCCGTGGCCGCTCGATGCGCTCGATCTGCACCCGGGTGCCCATGGCCTCGAACTGCTCGGCTGATGCGCCGGGGCGATGCACTTCGCGCCCCTGGGTCAATGTGACCACCCCAAAGCCGGTGCCCTGTCGTTCACATTCGCCAATCATCTGCAAATAGCGCAGCTCAAACAATTGCAGTGGCAGCAAAGCGCCGGGAAACAACACGGTCCCCAAGGGAAACAAAGGCAATTCAGTGAGGGCAGCGGGGGATGGGGCATCGTTTTCAAACATCTGGGTATCATCGCACGAGCAGGAGAAAAACAATGTTGTTCCAGATGGTGAGCTTGGTGTTGGATGTGGTGGCAGGCCTGGTTGCAGGCACCTGTTTGCTGCGCTTTTTGATGCAGTGGCAGCGCATATCTTTCCAGCAGCCATTGGGTCAGTTTGTGTTTGCGGTGACAGATTGGTTGCTGCTGCCGCTTCGTCGGGTGATTCCGCCATGGTCTGCCTGGGATTTGTCGAGTCTGGTCGGTGCTTTCCTCATCAAATTGATGCAGTACACCTTGCTGTGGCTGCTGGCGGGTGGGCAGAGCGCTTTGGGATTGCTGCCGCTGGTGAGTTTGTTGGGCACGGTCCAATTGGTGGTGTCGGCCTTGAGTGCCTTGGTGCTGGTGTTGGCGGTGCTGTCTTGGGTGAATCCTGGTTCACCCATGTACAGCCTGGCAGCGCGCTTGTGTGAGCCGTTTTTGCGGCCGTTTCAGCGGCTGGTGCCCCTGATCGGCGGGGTGGATTTGTCGCCCATTGCCTTGCTGCTGGTCTTGCAATTGGTGGGAATGGTGTTGTCCCAGTTGCAGACGAGCTGGTTGTACTGAGTGAGTTTGAATGGTTTTTAAAAAACAAAGGCCCTCGAAAGAGGGCCTTTGTTTTGGGCGGGGGCCGAATCAGCCAACCGCATCGGCGGGCTGGCGTTGCAGCATGGCCAGTGTGCTGGCGATGGTTTTGCGCAGTTCGCGGCGGTCGCAGATGAAGTCCACAGCACCTTTGGTTTGCAAGAACTCGGCGCGCTGAAAGCCTTCGGGCAATGTCACGCGAACGGTACTTTCGATCACCCGGGGACCTGCAAAGCCGATCAGTGCTTTGGGCTCGGCAATCACCACATCGCCCAAAAAGGCAAAGCCCGCTGAGACACCGCCCATGGTCGGGTCGGTCAGCACGCTGATGTAGGGCAGGCCTGTTTTAGCCAGTCGGGTCAAAGCGGCGTTGGTCTTGGCCATTTGCATGAGGGACAGCAGGCCCTCTTGCATGCGGGCGCCGCCCGTGGCGGTAAAGCACACAAAAGGCACTTTTTGCGCGATAGCGGTTTCCACCCCGCGCACAAAGCGCTCGCCGACCACCGAACCCATGGAGCCGCCCATGAAGTCGAACTCGAAACAGGCCACCACCAATTCAATGCTGAGCACGGCACCCCCCATGACCACCAAGGCGTCGGTTTCACCCGTGTTGTCCATGGCTTCTTTGAGGCGTTCAGGGTATTTGCGACTGTCCTTGAATTTGAGGGCGTCCACCGGCAAAATTTCTTGGCCGATTTCGTAACGGCCTTCGCCGTCCAGAAAGCCATTGAGTCGCGCACGGGCACCCAGGCGAAGGTGATGTGAGCAGCTGGGGCAGACGTTCTGGTTTTCTTCGAGATCCGTCTTGTAAAGCACCGTCTCGCAGCTTGGGCACTTGACCCACAAACCTTCCGGCACCGTGCGGCGGTCGGCCGGGTCGGTGTGCTGGATTTTTGGGGGCAGCAGTTTTTCTAGCCAACTCATGAGGGTTCTCCTTCAGAGACCAATTATCGTTGAAACGTTTTTATCACTTTTATTGATTTTAGTTCGCAGGCCTGTTCAGGCATCAAGCGCTTGACGAATGCCATTCAGGAACTCGGCGGCCACGCTGTTGACCTGATCGGCCGGGGCCGCGTCGATCAACTGAATCAGGCGCGAGCCGATGACGACCGCGTCTGCTACGCGGCTGATGGCTTTGGCGGTCGCAGCATCGCGAATGCCAAAGCCCACACCCACCGGCACGCTGACGTGCTGGCGAATGCGCGGCAGCATGGCTTCAACCGCATCGGTGTCCAGCGTGCCTGAGCCCGTGACGCCTTTGAGCGAGACGTAATACACATAGCCACTGGCCACTTGCGCCACTTGTTGCATGCGCTCATCGGTGCTGGTGGGGGCCAGCAAGAAGATCAAGTCCATGCTGTGGGCACGCAGTTTGGCGGCAAATTCCACGCACTCTTCGGGTGGATAGTCCACGATCAGCACGCCGTCCACACCGGCAGCGGATGCGTCGCGGATGAAACTGTCGGTGCCGTGCTTTTGGTCGTAGCGCTCCACCGGATTGGCGTAACCCATCAGCACCACCGGGGTGTGGCTGTTGGTTTGGCGGAATTCACGCACCATGGCCAGCACCTGCACAGTACCAATGCCCAAGGCCAGGGCTTTGTCGCCCGCCTTCTGGATGACGGGGCCGTCTGCCGAGGGGTCGGAAAACGGTACCCCCAACTCGATGATGTCGGCTCCGGCGCTGGCCATGGTGTGCATCAGGGGCACGGTGGTGTCCGCTTGCGGAAATCCGGCCGTGACATAGGGGATCAGGGCTTTGCGGCTCTGGTTTTTGAGGGCGGAGAGGGTGGCGTCGATGCGGCTCATGATGGGTTTGGCGATAAGCGTTAAGTGTTTGGCGTTGGATGGTGCTTGGCAAGGCGCATGACGCTTTACGCTGAACGCTGAACGGTGATGCCTTTGACCGATTGGCCTTGGCAGCTGGGGCGGCAGAAAAAGTCGCCGTTCGACAAATCGGCCACGGTGCCAATGTCCTTGTCGCCACGTCCTGACATGTTGACCAGAATCGACTGGTCAGGGCGCATGGTTTTGGCCAGCTTCATGGCGTAGGCCACGGCATGGCTCGATTCCAGCGCGGGGATGATGCCTTCGGTGCGGCACAGGTAATGGAAGGCCTCGAGGGCTTCTTTGTCGGTGATGCCCACGTATTCTGCGCGGCCAATGTCCTTCAAAAACGCATGCTCGGGGCCCACGCCGGGGTAGTCCAGACCCGCGCTCACGCTGTGCGTCTCGGTGATCTGGCCGTTGTCGTCTTGCAGGATGTAGGTGCGATTGCCGTGCAGCACGCCGGGGCTTCCCATCTGCAACGAGCACGAATGCTTGCCAGAATCCATGCCTTCGCCTGCGGCTTCCACGCCGATCAGGCGGGTGTTTTCTTGAGGGATGTAGGGGTAAAAAATACCCATGGCGTTGCTGCCGCCACCCACGCAGGCGATCACCGCATCGGGTTGTTGCTCTGCCATTTGCAAGCTTTTGAACATCTCGGGCATTTGCGTGAGGCACTCTTCGCCGATCACGCTCTGGAAGTCGCGCACCATCATCGGGTAAGGATGAGGGCCCGCCACGGTGCCGATGATGTAGAAGGTGTTGTCCACGTTGGCCACCCAGTCGCGCATGGCTTCGTTCAGGGCGTCTTTCAGGGTTTTGCTGCCCGACTCTACCGGCACCACGGTCGCGCCCAGGAGCTTCATGCGGTAGACGTTGGGGCTTTGGCGCTTGACGTCTTCGCTGCCCATGTAGACCACGCACTCAAGGCCGTAACGGGCGCAGATGGTGGCGGTGGCCACGCCGTGCTGGCCTGCACCTGTTTCGGCAATGATGCGCGGCTTGCCCATGCGCTTGGCCAGCATGGCCTGGCCGATGGTGTTGTTGATTTTGTGTGCGCCGGTGTGGTTGAGGTCTTCGCGCTTCAAGAAGATTTGCGCGCCGCCCATCTCGCGGCTCATGCGGGCTGCGTGGTACACGGGGGATGGGCGACCCACAAAGTGCGCCAGTTCGGACTTGAATTCGGCGATGAACTCCGGGTCGTGCTGGTACTTGGCGTAAGCGTCTTTGAGCTCGTTGATGGCGTGCGTCAGGGTTTCACTGACAAAACTACCGCCGTAGACGCCGAAATGGCCTTTGAGGTCAGGTTGCTGGTAATCGAACATGGTGATGGCCTTGGTTGGGGGCGGGGCCGCTCCATGTTTGCAGTGGTGAACACTGCAAAGGAGGTCGAAGCAAACCCGATGAATACTTTAAGAGGAGAGGATGTTGTCCGCGGTGCGCACCGCTTGGACAAACTGCTGCATTTTGGTGGGATCTTTCAGGCCCTTGCCTGATTCGATGCCCGAGCTCACGTCAACGGCCAGAGACAGGCCGTGTGTGCGAAGTGTCCGAATGCCATCGCCCACGTTTGCAGGTGTGAGTCCACCAGACAAAACGAGGTGAGCATTGACGTTTGGTGGCAGCAGTGACCAATTGAATGTTTTCCCACCCCCGCCGTATCCGTCGACATGAGCGTCGAGCAAGAGGGCTTGGGCAACATGGTGAATTTTGGAGAATTCTAACAAGTCAAAGTCTTGTACTTCGGACAGGGGGATTCGGGCCGCTTTGAGGTGGGGGCGGCCCGTCAGCAGCGACATGGCTTCGCAAAATTCGGGGGACTCATCGCCATGAAACTGCAGCAAAGCACCAGGCACTTGCCTGCAAGCGGCTTGAATGCGGTCAGCCCGCTCATTCACAAAGAGCAGAACAGGCGTCACAAAAGGCGCAAGCAGGCTTGCAAGCTCACCAGCCCTCTCAAGACTCACGTTGCGTGGGCTCGGCGGATAAAGCACAAAGCCGATGGCATCGGCACCTGCAGAACAGGCCGCGAGCACGTCAGCTTCGCGGGTGAAGCCGCACATTTTGATGCGTGTCCGTTGTTGCGCAAGGGCGTGAATGTTGGGGTTTGGCTGGATCATGGCAACCAATCAAAAGCTGGGGTGGTCTCGGGCAAACCCCATTCGGGACTGTAAATAGGGCCTGCAAAGTACAGACCGTCGGGCGAAAACGTGGGCGCAGCGGCGTCACGACTTTTGGCCAACAAGACTTCGCGCATCCATTCGGGTGAGTGGTTGCCTTGACCGATGGTCACCAAGCAGCCCATGATGTTGCGGATCATGTGGTGCAAAAAAGCATTGCCCTCGAACTCAAATCGCCAATAGACACCGTGTTTGGAAATGCGGATGTGCCGCAGCGTTTTGACGGGGGACAGTGCTTGGCAACTGCTGGCCCTGAAGGAAGAAAAATCATGTTCACCCAGCAGGTACAAGCTGGCCTGGCGCATGGCGAGTTCAGTCAGTGGGCGGTACACCCAACCGACACGGCCAGTTTCCAGGCTGGGCCGCACAACCGAGTCGAGCACCACATAAATGTAGCGCCTGCCGGTTGCGCTGGCGCGGCAATGGAACGCGTCGGGCATGATTTGTGCCCACTGCACTGCAATGTCGGAGGGCAAATAACGGTTGGTGCCGCGCACCCAAGACTGTGGATCGCGATGCAAATCGGTGTCGAAGTGCACCACCTGCATGAGTCCATGCACCCCCGCATCGGTGCGGCCTGCGCACAGGGTGCTGATGCGAGGCACATCGGCAAACTGGGTCAGCGCTTTCTCAAGTTTGTCTTGTACCGTCAGGCCTGAAGACTGGCTTTGCCAGCCTTGATAGGCTGTACCCGAGTAGCAAACACCCAGCGCCAATCTCACCGGATTTGACCGAGCATCTGCAAGGCCCTTGATTTCAGATCTCCCTTGGCGCTCGATGCCACAGACAAAATCAAGGCGCGTGCCAAATCATGATCCCCTTTGGACAGCAGTTGTTGGGCAAGGCTCAATTTGTTGTTTTCGGTTTCATCGGCTTCGGTGGCCGCTGCAGGCGCGGTCACGGGCACGCTCGCTGGTGAAGGAGCCGCGGTCATCGGATTCAAATTCAGGTCAATCGATGACATTTGGACCGGAATAACCGGATCCGCTGGCGCAGGTGTTGATGAGGGCTCGATGGCGCTTTCGGTGATGTCGTTGTATGACGGCGCAAAAACATCTTCTTGTGGCTCGGTCTTTTTTCGGATCCACAAAACCAAAAGCAACATCAAGGTCAACAGCGCGGCGGCCCAAAGCCAAATGTCCTTGTTTTGTTGGGTTTTCTCAAGAATCGACGAGAAGAAATTGGGCTCAGATGCGTCAGGGGCAGGTGCGGCTACCACCGATGTCGATGCGCCTTGGGGTGCAGCAGCAGGAAGACCTGCAGCGGCAGGGGTTTTGCCAGAGGCCAAGGCCTCAAGGTCCTTCAGGTTTTGGTTCAAGCTTTCCAGTTGGCTGGCTTTGTCGGCACTTTCTCGCTGAGCGGCCAACATGGCTTCGGCACTGTCCGTCTTGACTTGAGACTTTGACAAAGTGAGCTTGTCTTGTTGGGGTGATTGGCCATCGACGTTTTGCACATCAACACCCACTTTGCCCATCATTTCGCGGGTGTTGCGCGAGCCGATCACCATGGGCGATTGGGCCAGACGTCGGGCGTATTCTGCAAAGTCGCGTGTTTGCGCAATCACGGTCTGACGGGCCTCGCCTCTGGAAATCTGAGCGGCTTCGTCCGGGGTGGGGATGCGCAATGAGGCCCCTGCTTTGATCAGGTTGACGTTGTCCTCGATGAAGGCCTCGGGATTGGCCTTGAGCATGGCCAAAAGCATTTGGTCCAGCGAAATGTTCTCCGTCAAATGCCGAATGGCCAAGCGGGAGGCGGTGTCCCCCGGCATGACGAGCACACGGTCACCCTCTTGATTGTTTGGAATGGCTTTGGGTCGCGCCTGAACAGCCGGTGCCGATTCGACAGAGTTGGCCATTGAAGAAGCGAGACTGGCAGGCCGAGCGGGAGCAGGGGCAGGAGCAGGTGTGGCTGAGGCTGGTCTGCTGTCGACTGGCTCAAAGCGATAAACAGGCACTTTTTGTGCATTGAGTTCGACGCTGCTGGGGTTGAGTCGTGAGCTCGACGCAGTCAAGCGGTTGGCCGCTGCGTCGGGTGCGTTGCCGGTCACGGGCAGTTGCAATGCCGGCCCTGCGCTGGCGCTGCTTTTGTCACTGACCGAATTGAGCAGGACCGCATAATTTTTAACCACATTACCGGTTGCCCATTGGCTTTCGATGACCAAATCAATGAAGTTGTCTTGAACCGGAGTTGTGCCATTCAATGAAATCACGGACTTGCCATTGGCTCCGGTTCTCAGTGTGGCGGTGGCCCCCCTCAGTGCGGGGTTGAATTCCATGCCGACCTTGCGGAAACTTTCGGGCGAAGCCAGCTGGACACGCAAACTCTTGAGTTCTTCAGGCAAAACCTTGGTGATTTCGATTTCTGCACGCAAGGGCTCACCGATGGCCGACTGAAGTTGCAGTCGGCCTAATTCAAGGGCAAAAGTGGGCAAACCCCAAACAGAAACCATCAAAGCGCTGATTGCTTTTACTTTGAAGTTGGTCGTTATGACCTGTTTTGAAGAACCCATTTTTTTTCCTGAAGATGGTTTGCCGGTGGCCTGCGACTCAAGCACCCAACAGAATGCGCAGCATGCGGCGCAGCGGTTCCGCTGCACCCCATAGAAGTTGATCCCCGATGGTAAATGCTCCTACGTATTCTGGACCCATTGCCAACTTTCGTACTCGTCCCACCGGGATCGCCATGGTGCCGGTGACGGCCACAGGTGTCAAGCCCTGGATGGTGGCTTCTCGAGTGTTAGGAATCACTTTGACCCACTGGTTGTCGGCGGCGATCATGGCTTCGATGTCGGCCACGGGCACGTCTTTTTTGAGCTTGAAGGTCAAGGCCTGGCTGTGGCAGCGCATCGCGCCAACGCGCACGCAAAAACCGTCGACCGGAATGGCGGCAGTGTTGAAGCCCTCGCCGAGTCCCAGAATCTTGTTGGTTTCGGCCATGCCTTTCCACTCTTCCTTGGACGTGCCCCAACCGGCTTCATCTTGGTTTTTGCCGATGCCCAAGTCTTTGTCGATCCAGGGGATCAATGAGCCCCCCAATGGCACACCGAAGTTGGCGGTCTCAGTGGCTGAAAGGGCACGTTGCTTGGCGACCACCAGGCGGTCAATTTCCAAAATGGCGCTCTTGGGGTCGTCCAGCAAGGCTTTGACTTCGGCGTTCAGGGTGCCGTATTGGGTCAGCAGTTCGCGCATGTGTTGTGCACCGCCCCCGGATGCTGCCTGGTAAGTCTGGGTGCTCATCCACTCGACGAGACCGGCTTTGTACAAAGCGCCCACGCCCATCAGCATGCACGAGACGGTGCAATTGCCGCCCACCCAGTTCTTGCCGCCATGGGCCAGGGCGTTCTTGATCACGGGCATATTGACCGGGTCCAAGATGATCACGGCGTCTTTTTCCATGCGCAGGGTCGACGCGGCGTCGATCCAGTGGCCGTTCCAGCCTGCAGCGCGCAGTTTGGGGAAGACTTCGGAGGTGTAATCGCCGCCCTGGGCGGTGATGATGATCTCGCAGCGCTTGAGCTGCTCGATGTCGAAGGCGTCTTGCAGTGTGGTTTCGTTCTTGGCCATCGCGGGGGCTTTGCCGCCCGAGTTCGATGTGGAGAAGAACAAGGGCTCGATCAGGTCAAAGTCTTTTTCCTGAATCATGCGATCCATCAGAACCGATCCGACCATGCCGCGCCAGCCGACCAAACCTACCAACTTGCTCATATCAACGCCCTTTCAGTTTTAAAACAGTGTTTGACCAGACTGTTTGCCCGGCTCGTCTGGCCGGGGGGCGCACGACGAACCAGACTGGATCAGCCCGTAATGGTCGTGGTTTTTGTGGAATTCACGCGCGCGCCAGCAAGCACCCAAGCGGTGTTTGACGGTTTCCAAGAGGACAAGCAGGCGTGAAACATAGATAAATATTGTAGCGGATGGCCTTGTCTGGGCCTGACCCCATACCAGCGGGCTTGCGTGTAAACCCTTTGCTTTCGAGACTTGGATGTTGACTATACTTTTTGAAAGGAAGTCCGCATGAACTCACAACAGCTGATCTTGAGCCTGGTGCTGGCGACCATGGTGTTTTCGGTGTCTCTGGAATTGCGCATCGAAGACTTTCGGCGGGTCGCTCAAGCCCCAAAGGCGGTGCTGTGCGGCTTGATTCCCCAGTTCATCTTGCTGCCTGTGGGCACCTGGCTGGCCACGCTGGCGCTGGATTTGCCCGCCAACATCGAGGCGGCCATGATTTTGGTGGCGGCCTGCCCGGGAGGGAGCCTCAGCAACGTGGTTACCCACTTGGGGCGCGGCAACACGGCCTTGTCGGTCAGCATCTCTGCCGTGGCCAGCCTGATTGCGCTGTTTGCCACGCCCTTCAACTTCAGCTGGATGATCGCGGCCAACCCCGAAACCGCGTCGTGGCTGCGCGAGTTGTCGATCGACCCGTCGGGCATTTGGCTGAGTTTGTTGATGGTCCTGGGCATTCCGCTGGCGCTGGGGCTGCTGTTTTCGCACCAGCTGCCTAACCTCACACAGCGCATCCGCAAGCCGCTCGGCAACTTTGCCGTGGGTGCTTTGATCTTGTTCATCGTGGCCGGCCTCATCAAAGAGCGGCAGCTGCTGACCCTGGGCCTCTTGCCCACCTTTTTGATTGTGGTGCTGCACAACGCCAGCGGTCTGTTTTTGGGCTGGGCCACAGCCAAGTCCATGGGCATGAGCGAGCGCGACCGCAGGGCCATCATGATCGAAGGCGGCATGCAGAACTCGGGCCTGGCGCTGGGCATCATTGCCTTGCAGTTTGGCAGTGACTTAGGCATGGTCACCCTGGCCAGCCTGTGGGGCATTTGGCACATCGTCAGCGGCCTGGGACTGGCTTTTTATTGGAAGAGAAAAGATGCTCGATTGCTTGATTAAGAACGGCACCGTGGTGGACGGCACGGGCGCGCCCGCTCGTGTGGCCGATGTGGGTGTGCGCGGGGGCCGCATTGTGGCGGTGGGACAGGTGGACGAACCCGCCTTGCAAACTGTGGACGCCACAGGCCTGTGGATCACCCCCGGTTTTGTGGACATCCACACCCACTACGACGGGCAAGTGACCTGGGACGAGTGCTTCACCCCCAGCATCTACCATGGCGTGACCACGCTGCTCATGGGCAACTGCGGTGTGGGTTTTGCGCCCAAACGCCCGGGTCATGAGGGCGACCTGATCAAGCTGATGGAGGGCGTGGAAGACATTCCGGGCGCGGCGCTGCACGAGGGCATCCGCTGGAATTGGGAAAGCTTTCCGCAGTACATGGACGCGCTGGCCGTCACGCCGCGCAGCCTGGACTATTTGGTGCAGGTGCCCCACGACCCTTTGCGCATGTATGTGATGCAGGAGCGCGCCTTGGCCCACGAGAAGGCCACGGCGCAAGACATCGAGGCCATGCGCACGCTCCTGCGCGAAGCACTGCAGGCCGGTGCCGCCGGGTTCAGCACCGGGCGCAGCGACAACCACCGCACCTCCGAGGGCAAGGACACACCTGCTGCGAATGCAGGCAACGAAGAATTGACGGGTCTGGCCCAAGCCTTTGCAGGCTTAAGCCACGGCGTGGTGCAGATCGTGAGCGACTTCAACCTGCTGAACGGCCCCGACCAGTTCGATGCCGAGTTCGACAGCGTGGAGGCGCTGGCGCGGGCCAGCGGCAAGCCGGTGTCCATGACCTGGCTGCAGCGCGACCCGGGCGGCGAGCAATACCTGAAGATCCAGCAACGGGTTGAATCGGCGGTGCAGGCGGGCCTGCCGCTGTACATGCAAACGGCGGTTCGTGGCATTGGCGTGCTCAATGGGCTGGACGCCAGCTTTCACCCCTTCATGGGTTTTCCGTCTTACAAAGAAGTGGCGCATTTGCCGCTGGCAGAACGCGCCCAGTCGCTGCGTGATCCGGCGCGCAAGGCCCGCATCTTGTCGGAAAAGTCCGAACGACTGGCTGGAGACGGCAGCGCCATCCCGCCATTGGTGGACATTTTGCTGGCCAAGATCGACATGATCAGTGGGCGCATGTTTGCGCTGGAAGACACGCTCAACTACGAGCCCTCGGTCATGCAGAGCTTTTTGGTGCGCGCCAAGCAGGCGGGCATCACCCCGCTGGAGGCGATTTATGACCACCTGAGCGCGGGCAGTGGCGAGGGTCTGATTTATTTTCCGATCTTCAATTACAACGAAGGCTCGCTTGACGCGGTGCGCCGCATGCTGGCCCACCCCAGAGCGCTCAGCAGCCTGAGCGACGCGGGTGCCCATGTGGGCACGGTCTGCGATGCCAGCTTTCCGACCTTCATGCTCACGCATTGGGTGCGTGACCGTGGGCGCGAATCCATATCGCTTGAAAAAGCGGTGGAGATGCTCACGAGCCGCAATGCCCGGTACCTGGGCTTGTCCGACCGTGGCGTGATCGCGCCGGGCATGCGCGCCGACCTGAACGCCATCGACCCCCAGCGCCTGAGCGTGG
>JAIXOX010000090.1 GCA_027486555.1 Comamonadaceae bacterium | reverse complement strand
GGGGCCCACTCGCCGGGCATGAGCAGTTGCATGCCCAAGTACATGGCGGCAGAGGCTTGCATCTTGTCCAGGCCGTGACCTGGGTTGGCCAGCACCAGCACGCGGCGCTCGGCTTTTTCTATGGGGGTCAGCTCGCCCGCTTTGAGCAGCAGCGGCTTGATGTCTTTGTAAGCCCAGCAAGTGGGCTGGGTCTGGCGGGTGGGCACTTTGGGCGGCAGAACGCCGCGCAGGCTGGGCCACAGCGGCACCAGGTTCACATGGCGCAGGTCCTGCACATAGTCTGCGGGCAGGTCTTCGATGCGTCCGAGATCGTTCATGCTTTTGTCTCCGTTCAATCAGTTGTGTTGTGCCCTGTCTAGGCAGTTGTAGGTCGGCGGCTTTAGCCCCGACATGCAGCCTACGCCGAAGCCCGTAATGTCGGGGCTAAAGCCACTGACCTACGAAATACCGGTGTACAAAATTCAAACATCAGCGTGCAGGATCAATAGCCGCATCTAGGCAGTTGCTGACATTCCAGCCATACAGCCATGCCATCGCATCATAAAAGCGCTCGGGGCTGCGGCCGCGCCACAGGTCGTTGCGCACCAGGCGCTCCACGCCTTTGGCATGGTAAATGCGGCCCATCTCGCGGCTCGACAACACGATGCGGGCTGTGCGGGCCACACGGGCGCGCTGGTACATGTCCAGAGCCTGGGGCCAGTCGTTGCTGTGTACGCGCAAGGCTTCGCCCAGGGTCACGGCGTCTTCCATGGCCATGCAACCGCCTTGGGCCATGTATTGGGTGGTGGGGTGGGCGGCGTCGCCCAGCAAGGTGACCCGGCCATACGTCCATTGGCCAATCGGCTCGCGGTCGGCGGTGGCCCAGCGTTTCCAGGTCTTGGGCAGGTCGATCAACTGGCGTGCTTTGGGGCAAATGCCCTGGAAGTAGCTTTGCACTTCTTCTTTGCTGCCGTCGGTCACGCCCCATTCTTCTTGTTCTCGGCTGTGGAAAGTCACCACCACGTTGTACTGCTCGCCGCCCCGCAGCGGGTAGTGCACCAAATGGCAGTTGGGTCCGACCCAGATGGCGGCGGCGTTCCATTGCAGGTCGGCCGGAAAGTCTTTTTTGTCAACCACGGCGCGGTACACCACATGGCCCGTGACGCGGGCCGGGTCGCCCACAAATTGCTCGCGCACCACCGACTTGACGCCGTCAGCGCCAATCAGGGCGCAGCCTTCGAAGGTGTTGCCGTTCTGGTCCCACACGGTCACGCCCGATTCGTCCTGCTCAATGCGCACCACCCGGGTGCTGGTGTGAAAGGCCACTTGGCCGGTTTCTTGCGCGCCTTCGAGCAACGACAAATGCACATCGGCGCGGTGAATGACCGCGTAGGGGTTGCCAAAGCGCTGGCGGAATTTGTCGTCGGTGGGGATCTTGCCCACTTGGTACTCGTCGATCGCGTCGTGCATGACCATGAAATCGGTGTAAACCGCTCGGCCACGCGCTTTGTCGCCGATGCCCAAGGCGTCAAAGGCGTGAAAGCCATTGGGGCCCAGTTGGATGCCCGCGCCGATCTCGCCAATTTCTGGGGCTTGTTCGAGCACGGTGACGGCAAAGCCTTGGCGCACCAAAGCGAGTGCAGCGGCCAGACCGCCAATGCCACCACCTGCAACAAGGACGGGGCGATGCTTGGAAACAGTGCTCATGACGCTCCAGTAAAAATGAATTTGGTCCTTAATTATAAGCATGCTTATTAATTTTTTGACCCTTCTTGCCGTGCCCTTTCTGACATTGGCCCTGAGCTCAGAGTGGTTTGTGCAATCCCGTCGAATTCACCACTGCCGGACCGCGCGGTTTGAAAAATACCAAGTCACCATTCAACAAGCCGCCATTGACATGGTGTGGGCGGGTGGACGTCAACAATTCAGCTGGCCGGGCCAATCGCCAAGCGGCTTTGCAACAGCTTTTTGCTGACCATGGCCCGCTTCAGCGCAATGACTGACGCGTGATGTTGGCTGGGGGAAGGGGCAAATCTTCGATGTCACCGGGGTGCGAAAGTCCAGGTGCAGCAACGCTGGTTTGGGTGCAAGCATGCGTGTGAAAGCTGCGCTGTTTGGCTTGCTGCAAAGCCGAGTGTTTGGCTGTCCGGCCGCGCACCCGTATGCGCCAGACTTTGAACGATCGGGGCTTGAGGTGTTCTCGCATCAAGGCAATCAACTGGCTTTCACTCACTTCAAATTGCAAAGCAATGGCTTCAAAGGGGGTGTTGTCTTGCCAGGCCATGGCCACAATGGCGGACACGCAGGAGGAGTCGAGTAGGGGGTCGAGAGCGGGTTCGAGAGCACGGGTCGGGCAGGGCATCCAGGGTGCTGGGATCAAGTGTTGGTGTGTTTTTTGACCCACTTTTGAAGCGTGGGGCGAATGGGCAAAAAGCCACGGTAAAGCATTTCCAGAACGGGTGTCACACCGGGCAAACGCCCCAAGCGACCCAGCCAGCGCCAGCCAGGCATGTTCAGCCAAAGGGCCACAAAGGCCGCAGCGCCGCTGAGCAGTTGGCCATCGCTTTGTTGAACGTGAAAGCGGGCCATGAATTGATGCCGTGTCTCGGGTGTCAAATTCGCCGTACTCACGTCCAACCATGCCACGGGCTGCAAAGGTGTGAGCGATTGGTAAAGACCGATTTCACGTTGGCACAAGGGACAAGAGCCGTCGTACATCACTGTCAGCGTGCCACATGCGGGGGGCATGTCGGGTTTTGTTGGCGTGTTGGGCGGCAAAGGTTGGGCCAATTCCGGGGTCACGGAGCCAGGGGGTGCGTTGTTCACTGAAGCGCTTTCATGGGAAACAGCTTGAGTTTTTAACGCAGACCTGATGCCAGCGTACCGCCAAGATTCAATGGTCTTTGTCCCTCAAGGTCAAGCCAAGCACGGGTGCTGGTTTGCCTTCCAACGGTGGGCAGGGGCAATGCGCAGCAGCGGGGTCAGTCTGCGCGAGCGCGGAAAGAAGCGGCCAATGCCACCGCCTGTTTGACGTCGATGCAAATGCCATCGGCGCCCAGGCTTCGGGCATCGTGCTCTTGCACGGTAAAAATGGGGCCACCCAACAACACACCGGGTTCAGGGTTGCCCGAAGCGGCTTTGAGTGCGCGAATCAAACCGGGCAGGGCCTTGAGCTGTGCTTGCGTGGCACAAGAAATGCCGATCACGTCAAACCATTCATTGCCCACGGCCTGCACAAGTTCTTTTTCGCTGAGCGAAATTTCAATGACCACATCCCAGCCTGCCTTGCGGAAGAAATCAGAAACAATGGTCATGCCCAAAAAGTGCTGCGATCCCGGGGCCGAGGCCAACATGATGCGCTGAACATCGCCCCCGAGTTGGGGGCCGTTTTGGTATTCAAAACCCAGGCGGTGGGTGATCTCGTGCATGCGCACCAGGCCGCAGGTCACTTCCGTGAAATCGCACAGGTCTTGTTCCCACATTTGGCCAAGTTGGCGGGCAGCAGGGGCGATCAGCTCCAGAAAAATACAGTCGGTGGTCACACCGTCGTGCAGCAGTTGGTCGATGAATTGTGTGGTTTCACTGGCTTGGCTGGATTTGCTCAGCGCCACAAAAGTGGCCAACTGTTTCATGGAGATGGTCGGGCTGCCGGGCAGGTCAGTGGCTTGCACACGGGTTTGTGCTCTGTGGGCTTGCACGAGGCGCGGGATGATCTGGGTTTCGATCACCTGGGTCAGCGATTTTTTGCACTCGTCCTGATTGTTTGAAAAATCGGTGCTGCGTGTGTGCATGGTGGATGGGTTGAATCCCTGTCCCAATGAGGACATCCAAGTCAACAATGTGTTGGCATAAACCCTCAGCGGGTTGAAATGAAGGCCCGCTGAATTGAGTTGCATCAAATGTTCCAAAAAAATAAGTTTTGACAATAACCTTTTCAAGCGCGTGTTGCAAGGCTTGAAGGACTCCAGTGACTAGGTGTTATCGCCTGTAAATCGAGAATGACATCTGTGCGTGTAGCGATAAGTTGGCAGCATGTTGTGCTTTGAACAAATGACCCGGCACTGCTTGCAATCAAGGTGAAAAAAAACCCCTCAAGAGGGGTTGGGGCTTAAAGCGGAGGGGTTTATTTCTTCGCGCAAGCAGGGTTGGTTTCGTTTTCTTTTTTGGAGCAGTCGACTTTTTTGTCGTCCATTTTGCCGCCACCATGGCTGCCAGCGAAGGCGGGCATGGACAACAACATGAAAGCGGAAACGAAAGCGGTCATCACGAATTTCATAAAAACACCTTTGGGCAGAGAGAATTAAAAAAAAGCCAAAATTGCGTATCAGTGTTAGCCAACGCACACTAACATCCTATCAAGTTATAAGGGCACACACTGAACATGGACAAAAATTACCTTCGTACTTCAAGGAACGTCACCTCTTTGCCGATCCAGGCGGGTCTGGCCTTGTGCGTGCTGTGCTGGGGGGCGTCGTCTGTGTTGGGGCAAGAGCGTTTTAAACCAGCCGATGCGCAGGTGGTTTTGGCCGCATCGGTGCATTCGGGCAGTGGTCGACAAGCGCCATGGCGGGCATTGGACACGGCTTGGCGCGCCCAGCCGCAAGATTTGTCCAAGTCCCTCGCTTACGCCCGTGCCGTTTTTACACTGGGCCTGAACGAGGGCGATTTGCGTTGGTACGGCTCGGCCAAGGCGGCCTTGAGTCCTTGGTGGAATGCCCAAAATTTGTCGGCCGAGGCATATTTTTTGCGCGGTTTGGTCAAACAAGGTTTTCATGAGTTCCACGAGGGCTTGCAAGACATTGAGCGTGCCATTGCCCTGGAGCCCGGGCGCGCTGAGTTGTGGTCTTGGCGATTTGCCCTGCATTTGCTGTTGGCCGACATGCCCGCGGCCCAGCAAGACAGCGATGAGATCGCTCGGCGTTTTGGGGAGGCAGAGGCTTTGGCCTACCGTGCTGTTTTGCGCTACCGAACGGGTCAGCCGTTGGCTGCCGTGGAGCTTTTGAGCCGGGCCATCCGCTTGGGCAACTTCCAAGACGATGCATCGCAAGACTGGTTGAGTTTCCATTTGGGCGAGGCCCACCGTGTGGCTGGGCAGCCTGCCCGTGCCGCGGAGGTGTGGGCGCGTCGGTTAAAGCTCAGCCCACAGTCGCATTTGATCCGCTTGTCTTTGGTTGAATTGCTCAACCAGCAGGGCCAGTTCAGCCAAGCCAAAACCATGGCCACAGCACACAACGCCCAAGCTTTGGGCGGCACGGCCGTCATGACGGACGCCTTGCTGATGCAGGCCTTGCTGGCCAGCCGTGGCCTGAAAGATGCCGACGAGTCCCGCTTGGCCCAGCAGTTCGAGGCGCGGCAGCAATCCCAAGTGCAGCGGCAAGAGTCACTGATTGAGCGGCCCACCCTGATTTACCAAATTTCTTATGGCCGCGATCTGAAAGCGGGACTGGCTTTGTCCATCCAAAACTGGCAATTGCAAAAAGAGCCACCCGACGCGTTGCTGTTTGCCCAAGCCGCGTTGGCTCTGGGCCAAGCGCGGGCGGCTGAGCCGGTGCTGGTTTGGGCCGAAAAAACCGGTTACACCGACCCCCAATTGACACCCTTGCTGGCACAACTGAAATCGCACCCCAGCTGGACAGGGGGACGGCCATGATGATGTTGAGGCACCTTTTGGCGCGTTGTGGCTGGGTGGTTTTTGCCATGGGCATGTTGGGCTTGTTGGGCGCTCCCAGTGTGCAAGCGCATTCGAGCAGCAACAGTTTTTTGACGCTCAGCACAGCTGGCAGCGCCTTGAATTTGCGAGCCGATGTTCATTGGCGTGATGTGGACCTGATTTTTGATCTGGATGCCAACCGCGACGGCCAGGTGAGCTGGGGCGAAACCGAGGCGCGCAGCGCTGAGATCAAACTTTGGCTGGCCCAAGGCATTGGGCTCACGTCCCGGGGCCAACCGTGCACACTTGGCAACGCCGACTTGCAAGCCAGTGAGCATGCCGACGGCCTTTACCTCAGTGCCCTGTGGGCGGTGGTTTGCCCTGGCCTGTCATCGGCGGCTGACGCTGAAAATGCCAGCTTGACGCTGCGTTACGGCCTGATGTTTGACCGAGACAGCTTGCACCGGGGCTTGCTCAAGGCGGACCTGGCGGGTGTGCAAAGCAGTGCCTTGCTCAGCCCTGATCGGCCTGAGGTGAACATCAGCCGTGCCGACAGCCGCCCATTGAATGTATTTGGCCGTTACACCCTGGAGGGGGTGTGGCACATCTGGATCGGTATCGACCACATTGTTTTTTTGCTCAGCCTCTTGCTGCTGGCCCCCTTGCAAGCCACACGCCAAAGGGTGACGCATTGGCCTGCGGCCCCGCAAGCGCGGCCAGTGGTCATGGACGTCTTGGCGGTGGTCACGGCGTTCACGGTGGCGCATTCCATCACGCTGGGGCTGACCATCACCGGCTGGCTCACGCCGCCTGCTGATTGGGTGGAACCTGCCATTGCCTTGTCAGTGGTGCTTTCGGCACTGAACAACCTCTTGGGTTTCAGCGCCCTCAAGCGCTGGCGCTTGGCGTTTGTGTTTGGCCTGGTGCACGGCTTTGGGTTTGCCAGTGTGTTGCTGGATTTGGGCTTGCCCGCCAGTGCCTTGCTGGCCGCATTGGGCGGATTTAATTTGGGCGTCGAGTTGGGGCAACTGGCGATTGTGGGTGTCTTTTTACCCTTGGCCTGGGGCTTGCGCCGCACCTGGTTTTACCGCTGGGTGCTGGTTTTCGGGGGCTCCTCGGCCATCGTGGTCTTGGGCTGCTTGTGGACGCTGGAGCGATTGGGGTGGCTTTCTTGAGCTGGTCCGACGAGCTTGGATGAAGGTTTTTTTGTGGGAGCGACGCCCTCGTCGCGATGGCGTCTCGCAGACCACTGCCGATAGCCCCGAGGGCGGGGCTCCCACACTGTTCTGATATGCTTTTTTTGCCCTGATGGCTGTCCCCAAACCCCGGGCTCAAAGCTGTGGATAAGCCCTTGCACAAGCTTGCGAGGGCGCATGCCTGTTGGCTTGCCGGGGTGTGCCTCAAAAATAGGCAGTTGAGGGTCTGCACTGCGCACAGCATGGGCCAGTGGGCACCTGTTTTGCGGCTATTCTTATCACGTCCCTTCGCACCGTGGTGGGTCTTGTGAAAAGGCCTCTCTTACACGGTGTTTGCTTCATATCTCAAGCGCATGACCCCTTCCTTGATCACCCCGGGCTTTTTGGCCCTGCACAGCCACCGCTCCGAAGTATTGGCCGAAACCTTGTCGGCTTGGTTGATCCGCCAGCCTTTGGCTGCGCTGGAGCAGGAGGTGGTGCTGGTGCAAAGCAACGGCATGGCCGAGTGGATCAAGATGGCCTTGGCCGGGCAGGGCGAACCTGGCGGTGGTGTTTGTGCGGCCACCCGGGTGGAGCTGCCCTCGCGGTTTTTGTGGCGCACCTACCGCCAAGTGCTGGGCGCGAGCAACGTGCCGCCCGACTCTCCACTGGACAAATTGCCCATGACCTGGCGTTTGATGGCTTTGTTGCCCACCTGCGTGGGCGATCCGGTGTTTCAGCCCGTGGCGGGTTTTTTGCGAGGCAAGCGTTCAGAGCCCGAACCTGAGCGCTTGCTGCAATTGGCCAGCCGTTTGGCCGACTTGTTTGACCAATACCAAATTTACCGACCCGACTGGCTGGAAGATTGGGCCCAGGGACGAAATGTGCTGCGACGCCAAGCGGACCAAGCGGCGCGCCCGGATGACCAGAAGACCCAGCTGCCCGACGACCAATGTTGGCAGGCCGAATTGTGGCGTCGCGTGCTGGCCACCTTGACCGATGCAGAAAAGCAAGCCACGCGTCCGGCTTTGCATCTGCGCGCGCTGGCGGTGCTGCAGTCAGGCCATGCGCTGGCCAGTCCGGTGGCGCGGCGCGTGTCGGTTTTTGGCATGAGCCATATGCCCAGCCAGTTGCTGGACATGTTGGCCGCTTTGTCGGCGCACAGCCAAGTGCTCTTGGCCGTGCCCAACCCTTGCCAACACCACTGGGGCGACATCATGGACGGGCGCGATGCGCTGCGGGCCGAGCGCAGGCGTCATTCTTACAAGAAAGAAAACCTCTCGACCGTGGATTTTGAGCAGATGCACCTGCACGCCCCGACCTTGCTGGCCGCTTGGGGGCGGCAGGGGCGTGACTTCATTCGCCAGCTGGACGCCTTTGACGATTTGCAAGCGGCGCAAGAGCGCCATCCGGGTGTCCGGCTGGACTTGTTTGACGATGCACCGGGGGCCGATGGCAGCCTTTTGCTCACGCAACTGCAAAACCGCATCCGCGATTTGAAGTCCAACCAGGACCCGGTGGAGGCCGCGCTCGATCCGAGCGATGAATCGCTGGTGTTCAAAGTGGCCCACAGCCCGGTGCGCGAGCTGGAAGTGTTGCACGACCAATTGTTGCAATGGTTTCACGCACAAGCCGAGGTTTCGCCGCGTGAGGTGGTGGTCATGGTGCCGGACATCGAAGTCATGGCCCCGGCCGTCCGGGCCGTGTTTGGCCAGTACAAGCGGGGTGATGCGCGTTTCATCCCCTTTGACATTGCAGACTTGGGCGCGCAGGCCACCAGCCCTTTGATCCACGCGGTGGAATGGCTGTTGGCCTTGCCCCAACAACGCAGCCGCATGAGCGAGCTGGTGGCGCTGCTCGAAGTGCCCGCCTTGGGGGCCCGCTTTGGCCTCAAGTCCGAGCAGTTGCCCACACTCACGCGCTGGATGGTGGGCTCGGGCATTCGTTGGGGTTTGTCGGCACCGCACCGGGCGGGCTTGGGACTGGACACTTGCGGCGCAGACAACTCGGCCTTGTTTGGTGTGCAGCGCATGCTCATGGGCTATGCGTGCGGGGCCGATCCGGTGCCCGATGGCGCAGGCATTGACCCTTATGCCGAGGTCGGGGGGCTGGATGCTGAGTTGGCCGGGGCTTTGGCGCACCTGCTGCAGGCGTTGATGGACTGGTGGCAAGCATGCGCCAGTGACGCCACGCCCTTGCAGTGGGCCCAGCGCAGTCGTGCCTTGTTGGCGGCTTTGTTCAAGGCGCAAGACGAAACCGACCGCAACGCCTTGTCGGCCCTGGATCAGGCCCTGAACGACTGGACGCGCGCCGCCGATCAGGCTGAGTTTTCAGACGCCGTGCCCCTGTCCGTGGCCCGCGCGGCCTGGATGGAGGCGCTCAAGGTCCCCAAGCTGGAGCAGCGCTTTCGGGCGGGGGGCGTGACTTTTTGCACCCTGATGCCCATGCGTGCCATCCCCTTTCAGCGGGTGTGCTTGTTGGGCATGAACGACGGCGACTACCCGCGCCGCAGCCCGCGTGCCGATTTTGACTTGTTGGGCTTGCCCGGCATGAGCCGCCCGGGCGACCGCTCGCGCCGCGACGACGATCGCCAGCTGATGCTCGAAGCCCTGTTGTCGGCCCGCCGCACGCTCTACGTGAGTTGGAGCGGTCGCAGTGTGCGCAACAACAGCGAACAACCGCCATCGGTGTTGGTGTCGCAGTTGCGTGACGAGATCGATGCGCTGTGGGGCCAGGGCACGGCCCAGCGCCTGACCACGGTGCATCCGCTGCAGCCCTTCAGCCGCCAGTATTTTGAGCAAGGCAGCCCTTGGCAAACCTTTGCTTTGGAGTGGCGAGCTGCGCAAACCGGTGCAGCCCCCGGTGCGGCCGATGCGCCAGCGGGACCATGGGCGGGCACATCGGCAATGAACGACACCCGAAACGATACCCTCAATGGCAACGTTTTTCTGGACCCCATGCAGTCGGCCACGGGCACGCCGGTCATCGGTCTGGGGCAGTTGGCGCGGTTTTTGCGCAAACCGGTTGGCGCGTTTTTTCGGGAACGGCTGCAGGTGCACTTGGATGGCGAGCGCAGCGAACTGCCGGGCGAAGAGTTGTTTGGGCTGGGTGGGCTGGACTTGTACCAGTTGCTCGACCATGAACTGCAGCATGTGCCCGCCGATTTAAGCCCCCACAGCTTGCCCGCCCATGCCCGGCGCGTGGTGCAGCGTTTGCGCCAGGCCGGGGCTTTGCCCTTGGCGGGCGTGGGCGAACTCGAAGCGGCCAAACTTACCGACAGGCTGCAGGGAATTTTGGGCACCGCCCTGCAAGAGCGCGAGGCTTACCCTCAGCCCGCTCCCCGGGTGATGATCGATCTGGCACACCCCCTGGTGCATCTGCAAGATGCCCTGAGCGGTGTGCAGAGCGGCGAGGGCGGTGCCCTGCTGCTGACCCTGCGGGCCAATGCCTTGGCCGACTTGAAGGGCAAAACGCCCCAAGCCTTGCCTGAAAAACTGATCGACGTGTGGCTCGTCTCGCTGGCCAGTGCCGCCATGGGACAAGCCCTGCTGTGTGTGGTGGTGGGGGCCAATGCGGTGCTGCGTGTGCCCGCACAAGAGGCCCACGAGGCCCGCGCCCAGTTGCAGCTGCTCTTGGACATTTGGGTCGAGGGCATGCGCTGGCCGCTGCCAGTGCCCCCTGGCTTGGCCTTGCAATGGCTCAAGGATCCCGAGAATCCGAACGCTTTGCTCGACCTGTACGAAGGCAACAGCCACCTGCGTGCCGAGCGCAACAAGGACCCGGCGCTGGCCCGCACCTACCCCAGCTTGAGCGATGTGCTGGACAGCGGCCATTTTGAGCGACTGGCCCAGGCCATCTATGCCCCCTTGCGCAGCTGGGCCTCGCACATCCAGATCGAGGCCTTGGCCGATGCCCCTGAGCAAGCCGAGCAGCAGGACCTGTCATGAGTGCCCTCAACAACATGCCTCAAATCTCCCCTGAAAACACCCCCGTGAATCCTCCAAAAAGCGCCAGCGCCCATGCTTTGGATGCCCCCGGCTTCCCGCTGCGCGGCAGCCACCTGATCGAGGCCAGCGCCGGTACCGGCAAAACCTGGACGATTGCCGCGCTTTGTGTGCGCCTGGTGCTGGGCCATGGCGAAGGGGAAACCGCTCCCGTGCGCGCCATGCTGCCGCAAGACGTGCTGGTCATGACCTTCACCCGCGCCGCGACGCGGGAGTTGTCAGACCGCATTCGTGCCCGCTTGACCGAGGCTGCGCAGGTTTTTCGGGGCCAGGCCCGCACCGAGGACACATTTTTGCTCCGCCTGATGGCCGACTACCCCGAAGGGCGTGTGCGCGAGCAAGCGGCCTACCGTTTGGCGCTGGCCGCTCAGGCCATGGACGATGCGGCTGTTTACACCATCGACGCGTGGTGCCAACGCATGTTGCGCGAGCACGCTTTTGACAGCGGCAACCTGTTTGAAGAAAACCTGGTGGGCGACGAGGCGGCGCTGCGCCTGGAGGCGGTGCAGGACTATTGGCGACAACAGCTTTACCCCATGCCACCCGAGCAAGTGGCGCAGGTGCAAACCGTTTGGCGCGATGTGCCCGCCCTGGATGCGGACATGCGCGCCCTGATGGCCGTGCCTTTGCCCGAGGGCCCGCCGGGCACATTGGCGCAGGTCTACGCGGCTGCCTTGGCCGATCGCGAGGCGCAGTTGCATACCCTCAAAACCGGTTGGGATGTCCAAGCCGACAACTTGCTGGGCTGGATCGAGGCGCAACTGGCCCCCAAAAAACACGGCTGGAATGGCCACAAGTTGACGGTCAAAAAATCCGCCGAATGGCTGGGCGTGCTCAAAGCCTGGTCGCAAGGCTCGGGCGATGGCCAGGCCCTGGAAGCGGCCATGAAAGCGGGTTGGGACCGTTTCACCCCTGAAGGCTTGCTGGACTGCCGCAAGCCCGGTGAAGACCCGGTGGCGCTGCCACCCGAAAGCCAGGCCTATGCCCAGCTGCAAGCCGCTTTGAAAGCCTTGCCCGACCCCCAGCAGCAAGCCCGGCTGCATGCCCGCAGCCATGTGCTGCAACGCATGAATGAACTCAAGCGGCGCAGTGGCTTGTTCGGCTTTGCCGACATGCTGGAGCGACTGGACACGGCGCTGGCCGACCCTGAGTCCGGCGAGCGCCTGGCGCAGCGCCTGCGCGATCAGTTTCCGGTGGCGCTGATCGATGAATTTCAAGACACCTCACCCCTGCAGTTCCGCATCTTTGACCGCATTTACCGCACGGCCGACAACCGCCAGGACACGGCCTTGTTGTTGATTGGCGACCCCAAACAATCGATTTATGGTTTTCGGGGGGCCGACATTCACAGCTATCTGGCCGCGCGTCGTGCCACCGAAGGCCGCCACCATGTGCTGGGCACCAATTTCCGGTCTACCCAGGCCATGGTGAAGGCGGTCAACCGCTGGTTCGAAATTCCAGCAGATGCCTTTGGCTACCGCACCGCTTTGGAAGACCCTCTGCCTTTTCAGAGCGTGCAAGCGCACGGCCGCGCCGAAGAGCTGCAGGTCAGCGCCGGCACCGTTGCGGCCATGACCCTGGTCCACGACGCCACGCTTCGCAGCCAGCGCGATGCGCGCACCCACTTGTCGGCCCTGTGCGCCGAGCAGATCGTGGCCTGGCTGGGTGACCCCCAAGCCCGCTTTGTGCACCCTCAACAGAGTGATGCCCCGCTCAAGCCCAAAGACATCGCCGTGCTGGTGCGCACGGGGGTCGAAGCGGCTGCTGTGCGCGACGCCTTGCGCGGGCGCGGGGTGGCCTCGGTGTACTTGTCCGACCGCGATTCGGTGTTTGCCAGCGACGAGGCGCAAGACCTGTGCCTGTGGCTGCGCGGCGTGGCCGAACCGCTGGACATGCGCCGCGTGCGGGCCGCCTTGGGCACGCGCACCGTGGGCTTGTCGCTGGCCGAGTTGTACGCGCTGGCCACCCAAGATGATTTGTTGGACCAGCGTGCCGAACAAATGCGCGAGCTGCACCAGATCTGGCAAACCCAGGGCGTGCTGGCCATGCTGCGCCAGTCGCTGCACAGGCTGCAGCTGGCAGGCCGCTGGCGTGGTCAGGCCCATGGCGAGCGGCGTCTGACCAACGTGCTGCACCTGGCCGAGCTGCTGCAAGCGGCGAGCAGCCAGATCGATGGCGAGCAATCCCTGATCCGTTGGTTGGCCCAGCAAATCGACGAAGCGCTGGACGGCAGCGCGGGCGAGAGTGAAGAAAAAACCGTGCGACTGGAAAGCGACGAAGACTTGGTCAAAGTCATCACCATTCACGCCAGCAAGGGCTTGGAGTACCCGGTGGTGTGCCTGCCCTTTGCGCACAGCCACCGCGAGGTGACGACCGGCAAAACTCCGGTCATGCAAGTTGGCCAGGCGGGCGGCGATCGCCACTGGACGCTGGACTTTGACCGCGCCGACGCCCAAGCGGCCGACTTGGACCGTCTGCGCGAAGACCTGCGCCTTTGGTATGTGGCCCTGACCCGGGCGCGCCATGCGCTGTGGGTGGGCTGGAGCCCGATCAAGCGCGGCAATGGCAAAAAGTGCGTCAACCACGACAGCGCAGCTGGCCATTTGCTGGCCGGGGGTGACGAGCCCGACGAAGTCGGCTGGTGGCCCAAGCTGCAGGCCTTGCAATCCAATGCCCAAGGCGAGCCCCTGTCGGTGCAGTTTGTGCTCGCGCCGCAAACGGTCGGCCTGACCCGCTGGCAGCGCACCGAGCAGCCCGTTGCATTGCGCGAGGCTTTGGTGTGCAGCGCCCGCATCGACAAGACCTGGGGCATTGCGAGTTTTTCCCGGCTGACCCGGGGCTTGTCTTCTCAGGCCGTGTCGGCCTCTGCTGTGTTGCCATCCACCGCCCTGACGACCGGCTCGGCCAGTCTGGACATGGCCACGCCGCGCCCGGCCGATGACGAACCTGAAGACGTGGGAGGTGCCATGGATTTGTCCATCGAATTGTCTTCGTTTCTGACACTGGAGGCGCAGGGCGCACCCGGGACTTTTGCCCCCTTGGCATTGCCAGCGCCTTGGCACAGTTTTGCCCGAGGCCCGAGCGCGGGCAACTTTTTGCACGACCAAATGGAGTGGTTGGCCGCAGACGGTTTTGTGCTGCAGCCAGGCACCCCCATGGCCGAACGCTTGCTCAAACGTTGCGAGCGTGCGGGCTACAAGGCGCAGGCCGACGGGGTGGTGCAATGGCTGTCACGCTTGGTGGCCCAACCCTTGGGCGTGGCCCATCGCGGTCCCCATGTGGCCCTGAACGCGTTGCAAACCGTGCTGCCCGAGATGGAGTTCTGGTTGCCGGCCGAGCGCATGCATGCCCGAGAAATCGACAACCTGTGCCAGCAGCATTTGTTGCCCGGTGTGGCGCGCCCCCAACTGCCCGATGCGCAGTTGCACGGCATGCTCATGGGTTTTGCCGATCTGGTGTTCGAGCATGCGGGCCGCTACTGGGTGCTGGACTACAAGTCCAACCACTTGGGCGCTCTAGATGCGGACTACAGTGCAGAGGCCCTGGACCAAGCCATGGCCGAGCACCGCTACGAGGTGCAGGCCGCGCTTTACATGCTGGCCCTGCACCGCTTGCTACGCTTGCGCTTGGGGGCGGCTTACGACCCGGCCCAGCACTTGGGCGGCGCGGTGTACCTGTTCATGCGCGGCATCGATGGTCCCGTTGGGGGGTGTTGCTGCTTGCCCGCACCAGTGGCCTTGATGGACGGGCTGGACGCCATGCTGCGGGCCGGTGTGAGCGCTGTTGAGCCGTCTGGAGTGTGCTCATGAACATGCGCAAGACAACCGCCAGCGCCGTGGTGGCACAGGCTGCACAAATGGATTGGGTCCATGATTTGCCTGTGCAGGGTTTGAATGCCGAACGCAGCTTGCTGTGGCTGCACGCCTGGGCCGATTTGGGCTGGTTGCGTCGCCTGGACAGCGCCTTGGCCACCCAACTGCATCGCCTGGACGCGGGCACATCACCCGCTGTGCTGGTGGCGGCGGCCGTGCTGGCACACATGGAGGGGCGCGGCCATACCTGTTTGGCCATGCAGGCCCTGGCCTCGCCGCCTGTTGACTGGCTTGGGGCGGCGGCGCCCGAGGTGCGGGCCACGGCGCTTGGCTTGACCGCCTTGTGGGCGCACATGCCTGCCAATGCAGCGGCCTGGGTGGCGGCATTGCAGGCAGCGCCGTCTGCTTGCCTGCGCCTGGCCAGCGCGCCTGACCTTGGGCAGCCCTTGGTTTTGGGGGGCGATGCGCACGCCCCTTTGCTTTACCTGCGCCGTTACCGTGTTTACGAAGAGCGGGTGGGCCAAAACCTGCTGCAACGCGCACAAAGTGGTGTGCCCGTGAACGAGGTTTTGGCGTGTGAATGGCTGGACCGGTTTTTTGGCAGCAGCCCTCAAACAGCGCGCCCAGGGCTTGAGCCACAGGCTTTGCCCAAGCACGGATCGTTCAGCACAGACCCGGCGGCGCAGTCACCCACCGACTGGCAAAAGCTCGCCTGTGCCGTGGCTTTGCGCGCGCATTTGTCGGTCATCACAGGCGGCCCGGGCACGGGCAAAACCTACACGGCCGCACGTTTGCTGGCTTTGCTGCTGGCGCTGCACGATGGCCCTCAACCTTTGCGTGTGGCATTGGCCGCACCGACCGGCAAAGCGGCTGCCCGGCTCAAACAGTCGATCGACGGCTCCCTGAAGGCGCTCAAAGTGCAGGCGCTCCATATGCAAGCCATGGCCCCGGGCCAGACAGCACCAGCCGATGCTGCATCGCTGGACCTGGACACCCTCATCCAACGCATTGGTCCTGCGCGCACCTTGCATGCCCTTTTGGGGGCAAGGCCCGACACCCGCATGTTCCGCCACCATGCGGCCAATCTGCTGGACGTGGATGTGTTGATCGTGGACGAAGCCTCCATGGTGCATCTGGAAATGATGGACGCTTTGCTGCAAGCGTTGCCGCCCACGGCGCGTTTGGTTTTGCTGGGCGACAAGGACCAATTGGCCTCGGTGGAAGCAGGCGCGGTGCTCGGCGATCTGTGCCGTGATGCCGCTCAGGGTGCCTACTTGCCAGAAACCTTGCGCTTTGCGCACGACGTGGCGGGGCAAAGTCTGGCACGGCGGTTTCAGGCCGAAGCAGGGCAGTCGGTCTCGGCGCTGGCTCAGCAAACCGTGATGTTGCGGCAAAGCCGTCGCTTTGAAGGCCCCATCGGGCAACTGGCTCTGGCCGTCAATGAAGGCAAGGCCAGTGCCGCTTGGGCGTGTCTCAGAGCTGGGGGGCCTTTGCAGGCTTTGCAACCGGACACGCCCCAGGCCGTGTGTGCGCTGGCGCTGGGCAGCATGGGCCCATCTTCTTATGCCGACTATTTAAGGCTTGTGCAGCAAAACCCAGAGGGATCGGACGCCGCTGCACACGCCGACTGGGTGCGCAGCGTGTTGCTGGCTTTTGACCGTTTTCGCATTTTGTGTGCGGTGCACCAAGGCGATTGGGGGACACGCTCGCTCAACCTGGTGGTGCAAAAGGCGCTGGCCCACGCCGGGTGGCTCAAACCCCAAGGCGAGTGGTTTGCGGGGCGTCCGGTCATGGTCACGCGCAACGATGCCCAGCTGGGCGTGTTCAACGGCGATGTGGGGGTGGTCTTGCCCAGCCACCAAGGGGCGCTCAAGGTCTGGTTT
Organism: Comamonadaceae bacterium; assembly: GCA_027486555.1. Lineage (GTDB taxonomy): Bacteria > Pseudomonadota > Gammaproteobacteria > Burkholderiales > Burkholderiaceae_C > Limnohabitans_A. Next base: position 3,618 of record JAIXOX010000090.1, on the reverse strand, counting down.
CTGGACGGTGAGCAACTGCGCTCGGTCAGCGTTTCACGCTTGGCCCATGCCGAAACGGCCTTCGTCATGACGGTGCACAAAAGCCAGGGTTCGGAGTTCGCACACACCGCGATGGTTTTGCCTGCGGGCGCAGCCGATTTGTTGACACGCGAGTTGGTCTACACCGGCATCACCCGCGCCCGCGAACAGTTCACCCTGGTTGAAGGCCAGCCGGGTCTGCTCAACGCGGCCATGGCCCGACCCAGTGTGCGGGCCAGCGGTTTGCGACTGTGGTGGGCTTAACTGGCGTAGCCTTCACAGGCGCCAGCGTTGGGCCTGCCTTTGCATTCGCGCAGCAGGCGCTTGGTGCGCTCGGCCCGGTTTTCTGTCCCCGTTTTGTCGCTGGGCATTTTGGGTGCTTTGCCTGCCTTGGCCTTTTTGCCTTTGGCGGGTTTTTCATCGCCGGTGGTGGCGGTGAAGGTGTCCACCGCGCTGCACACGGGGGCAGCGCCGGTTAAAGCCAGGGCCAGCACCATGTGGGCCAGCGTTTGGGCAAAATGGGGTTGTTTCATGCCTGTCTCCCTGATGTTTTGGATGCCCTTCATCATAGGCAGGACAGGCCGCTGTGCAAAGGGTGACAAGGCCCTAGCGTGGCAGCCCTTACGATAAGCGCATGAACTCCAAGACCCCCCCTTTCATGCGCCAGGCCGTCATGGACCTGGAAGAGTCCCGCATCCGCGAAGTCGCCAACGCCGGCATGGGCCGTCCCGATGTGCTGGCATTCTGGTTTGGCGAGTCCGACGAGGTCACGCCCGACATCGTGCGCCAGTCTGCCATCGATTCGATGCAGCGTGGCGAGACCTTTTACTCGCACAACCTCGGCCTGCCTGAGCTGCGCCAGGCCGTGTCCGACTACATGTCGGCCTTGCATGGCCCGGTGGGTGTGGACCGCATCGCCATCACCTCAGGCGGCGTGAATGCGCTCATGCTGGCCGCGCAAGCCCTCATCGACGCCGGTGACGAAGTCGTCGCCGTCACCCCCGTGTGGCCGAACCTCACGGCGCAGGCGCTGGTCATGGGGGCCAATTTGAAGTGCGTGTCGCTGCGACCAGTCAATGGACAGTGGCAGCTCGACATGGCCGCCCTCAAAACCGCCATCACGTCCGCCACCCGAATGCTCATCGTCAACTCGCCCAACAACCCCACGGGCTGGACACTCAGCCGCACCGAGCAAGCCGAAATTTTGGCGCACTGCCGCGCCACTGGCACCTGGGTGCTGGCCGACGAGGTGTACGAGCGCCTGTATTACGAAACCGACACCCCCAACGGCTGCGCCCCGTCGTTTCTGGACGTGGCCGAGCCCGACGACCGCCTGGTCGTGGTGCACAGCTTTTCCAAGAGCTTTTTGATGACCGGCTGGCGCCTGGGCTGGCTGATCATGCCCGCTGCCATGACGCAACACATGGGCAAGTTGATCGAATTCAACACCTCCTGCGCTTCGGTCTTCACCCAAAAAGCAGGCATTGTGGCCTTGCAAAACACCGCAGACATCACGCCCCGCGTGGTGGCGCACCTCAAAGCCTGCCGCGACACCTTGGTTCCCCTGTTGCAGGCCGTGCCCGGCGTGCAAGTGGCCCCGGCCAAAGGCGGCATGTACGCGTTTTTCAAACTCGAAGGCCACCCCGACTCGGTCGCCACCGCCAAGCGTTTGGTGGCCGAAGCCGGTCTTGGGCTGGCCCCCGGCGAAGCCTTTGCCCCCGAAGCCGCTGGCTGGCTGCGCTGGTGCTTTGCGTCGAAAGATTTGGGTCGGCTGGGGGAGGGTGTGGAGCGGCTCAAGGGGTGGTTGGTCAAAAATTAACCGGGATCTGACCCCCTATTTATTTGGCAATAAGCTATGTGACCAGTGTGGGAGCCCCACCCTCGGGGCGATGGATGGTGGGCTGCGAGACTTCATCGCGGCGGGCGCACCGCTCCCACAAAAAACGTTCATGCAATCATCCTCGGGCCGAATCAATAAGGGTTTTAGTGGCATGTTTCGGGCTATAATCCGCCTGTTTTGCGATTTGCAAAACGCACGCCATCTGCTTTTCCGGCAATTGGCGCAAGTCATAAACCCGCTGAATTTCAGTTTTGAATGCAGGCGAAACAACAAGGAAACCCCATGATTGCATCTTCAATCAAGGCCGAGGTCGTCAAGGCCAACGCCCGTGCTGCCAACGACACGGGCTCCCCAGAAGTCCAAGTCGCTTTGCTGACTGCTCGCATCAACGAGTTGACTCCACACTTCAAAACACACGCCAAAGACCATCACGGTCGCCGCGGTCTGCTGCGCATGGTGAGCCGTCGCCGCAAACTGTTGGACTACCTCAAGTCCCGTGATGCTGACCGTTACGTTGCGCTGATCGCCAAGCTTGGCCTGCGTAAATAATCGTCTCTCCAGATGAAAAGCGCCTGAGTTAGGTCACTAGCTCAGGCGCTTTATTCTTTTTTCAGTCGGAATTTGTCAGGGCGATCTCGCGCTGTGTCATTCCACAAGGCTTTTGTGCAAAGTTTTGCAAGGTTTTGTGGAATGGCATCGAGTTCAGAGCGTCAATTTCCGGGCCCGCAGTGCAGCCTCATGCACTTTTGTTCTCAGGAGTTCTGAACATGTCTATTTTTAACAAAGTCACCAAAACCTTCCAGTGGGGCCAGCACACGGTCAAGATGGAAACCGGCGAAGTCGCCCGCCAAGCCGGCGGCGCTGTGCTGCTCGACATGGAAGGCACCGTTGTGCTGGCCACCGTGGTGGGTTCCAAGATTGCCAAAGCCGGTCAAGATTTCTTCCCGCTGACTGTCGACTACATCGAGAAGACTTACGCTGCAGGCAAGATCCCCGGCAGCTTCTTCAAGCGTGAAGCCAAGCCCAGCGAGCACGAGACCCTGACCAGCCGTCTGATAGACCGCCCGATCCGTCCTCTGTTCCCCGAGGGTTTCTACAACGACGTGCACGTGGTCATCCACACCGTGTCTTTGAACCCCGAAGTCGACGCCGACATCGCCGCGATGATCGCTGTGTCTGCTGCTTTGTCCATCTCGGGCATTCCGTTCAACGGTCCCATTGGCGCGGCGCGCGTGGGTTACATCAATGGTGAGTACGTGCTCAACCCTGGTCAGACCCAGCGCAAAGGCAGCGTGATGGACCTGGTTGTCGCCGGTACCGAAGCCGCTGTGCTGATGGTCGAATCCGAAGCCCAGCAACTGTCCGAAGAAATCATGTTGGGTGGTGTGGTTTACGGCCACGAGCAATCGGCTGTGGCCATCAACGCCATCCACGAGTTGGTGCGCGAAGCTGGCAAGCCCGTGTGGGACTGGCAAGCGCCTGCCCGCGACCTGGCTTTCGAAGCCAAGCTGGCATCACTCGCCGAAGAAAAGCTGCGCGCCGCTTATCAATTGCGCAACAAACAAGTCCGCACGCACGCTTGCCGGGAAGCCTACGCTTCGGTCAAATCGGCTTTGGCTGCAGAGGGTGTGGCCTTTGATGGCGTCAAGCTCGACGGCCTGATGTTCGAAATCGAAGCGCGCATCGTGCGCAGCCAGATTTTGGCCGGTGAGCCCCGCATCGACGGCCGCGACACACGCACTGTGCGCCCCATCGAAATC